>JAUNHO010000073.1 GCA_030523905.1 Bergeyella zoohelcum | reverse complement strand
AAGCCGATAAATCAGCAGTTTTTGTAGATGGTGTATAGTATGCCGCCGTGAAAGTTTGTGGCTTTGCATAGGTATTATTCCAAACGGAATTATCTACATACAGACGCACTTTTGCAGAGATAATACCAATTTTATTTTGGTTGTACAAAGTCCTAATTTCCGCTATTTTCTCGGCTGGAATCCTTACCCCAATGCTCGGCCCACCCATACCTTGAGCATAGATTTTCGCATCTCCATTGGTATAATTCGGTGTAGAAGATAACGAGGCCAAAGGCGTACCAGTACGGTCGTACTCTATCTGATTGTATTTTGCACTTCCCGCTCCCATACTTAGTTCCAAAGTGGCTGGAGTGGTGCTATCAGTATTTTTATAATAGATAGTAATTTTGGTATCATTCGGCGTAAATCTCATTATATAGCCATTATTTTCCTTTACGGAAAGCCTTATCCCTTTGAAATATCTAATGAAACTCGCGGCATCGGCTAGCTCTGCCTGTCCTTGCTTGTTCATTATTTTAGACTGAAAGAAAGACGCATCAAGCGGTATTCTAACAGCTGCATCTCTGGAAAGAAGTGAAGAATTATCAGAATCTTTGGTAATCGCTACCGAACTCACCGTTCCTGTAAGATTTTTCTCACCCAATAAAGTGCTATAACTCACCGATTTATTAGAATAAACCTCATCATTATAACTTCCCAAATAGTCATCTACCTCATAGACTTGCAAAGTCATCGTAGAATTAGTTTTCCCATATTTACTAATAGGATAGGTATTTACCACTTTTTTCGCTGGGATTTTTTCATCAGAGTAAGTATAATTTTCATCGGTAGAAGTCGTTACTGTATCCGAAGCGTAAAGTGGCTTGAACTCCATCACCACAGAGTCTATCACAGGCGAAGTCCCAAAACTAGGGTTGTATGATGACAATCTCACCTGCGATACAAAACTAGATTTTTGAAGCCCAAACTGGTTTTCATTAAACGCTCCCAAGGTAGCATAAGTCAGTTTAGAAGCATCGGTTCTTATCGTATCATTATTGCTTACATTATAGGTAATAATGTCATACGCTACCTGCTCACCTTGTGCTGATGTACCCTCAAAAAACTGCGAACCCAGCTGGTCTGCATCTGTCTCACAGCTATACAGCACAAAACTTCCTGCACACAAGAACAAGAAAGTTTTTATGATATTCTTAATATTTTTTCTCATTTATCAACAATAATATTAGTAAATCGTATCAATAGAATCAGATTCTACAAAATCTACTTTTTTAGTTTTTACTTTTTTATAAACTTTTTCTACATCTTCCTCCAAAAACTCATCGCCTTTTGCTAATACATCGGCAAAAGACATTATTTCCGCAGCGAATTTACGAGTTGTAGGCTTTTTCAAACTTGCTAAATCGGTAATGTTATCAAATTTCAATACCTCTTCTATTGTTTTATCCATTTTTATATCCTGCTCATTATACGCAGAAACTACCATTTTAGTATTTTTGAAGAAATAATCATCTTTGTAGTAGGTATTGAGATATAGCAACACGAAAGAAGCCATCCAACCATTAATGTGGATTACATCTGGCACCCAGTTTAGTTTTTTAATGGTTTCTACCACGCCTTTTGCGAAGAAGACTGCCCTCTCTCCATTATCCTTGAAAGGCACTCCTTCCTCATCTATATATAGTGGTTTTCTTTTGAAATACTCATCGTTGTCTATAAAATAAACCTGTAATCTCTCCCCAGGTAAAGAGCCTACCTTGATGATAAGAGGCTGGTCTAAATCATTGATAATGACATTCATTCCCGAAAGACGAATCACCTCGTGAAGCTGGAATTTACGCTCACTGATTGACCCAAATCTTGGCATAAAAACCCTCACATCATTCCCAGAGCGGTACATTTTCAGTGCCATTTTATTGACCATATTCGCCATACTGCTTTCCTCCTGATAAGGAAACATCTCCGTTGTAATGTATAAAATTCTCTGATTTGGCATACTTTGTTATTTACTTTATCCTCGCTTTTTACAGGATATATTTCAGTGCAAAGTTACAAAAATTTAATCTAATAAAATCTAATTAACATTTTTTATGATACAAAAATTATTCCAAGGCAGTATAGACATTTTATTTTTCATAATTTTGTCCCCTATTTTTAATGAAGATTATGAAAATTTTAAGCAATAAAAAAGAGCTAGAAATCTACATCAAGGAATCTAAAAGCCACAATAAAAAGATAGGTTTTGCTCCTACTATGGGGGCTTTACACGCGGGGCATATCTCGCTATACAAACTAGCAAGAAAGGATAATGATGTTGTCATCTCCTCTATTTTCGTCAATCCTACGCAATTTAATAATGCTCAGGATTTAGAAAAATATCCGAGAACGATAGAAGCCGATATACAAAAACTAACCGAAAGCCAGCTCGTAGATGCGGTCTATATCCCCAGTGTAGAAGATGTTTATCCCAATGGACTAAAAAGCCAATCTTATGATTTTGATGGTCTAGAAAACGAAATGGAAGGCAAATTCCGACCAGGTCATTTTGAAGGTGTAGGCACCATAGTAGAGGAACTTTTCGCTCAAGTTCAGCCTGATAATGCCTATTTTGGGGAGAAAGATTTCCAGCAACTTGCCATTATCCGAAAAATGGTAGAGAAAAAAAATATCCCTACCAAGATTCACGGAGCCGAAATTTTGCGTGAGCCACACGGTTTAGCAATGAGTTCTAGAAATGAAAGACTCAATAACACCGACCGAGAACACGCCAAAATCATCTATGAAACTTTACTAAAAGTAAAAAACTGGTTCGGAGAAAAATCTATTCCAGAAATCAAACAAGAAGTAGAAAACATTTTCAAAACTGCGGAAAATTTTGAACTAGAATATTTCATCATCGCCGATGAACAAACGCTAAAAGAGACCGACCTTCCCATAGAAAACCATAAATATAGAGCTTTCATTGCAGTATTTGTAGGCGAAGTAAGATTGATAGACAATATAGGATTATAAAACACAGCAACCGAAAATCAAATTCAAAAAAATGGTTTTCGGTTTTTTTTATCTCACCTTAACTTATAGAAAAACGCAAGCCTCCTTGAAATCAAGAAGGCTTACGAACACCAAATCACAAAATATTAATATGAAAAAAATTTACTTTTCAAAAATTGTGACCTGGCTGGGATTCGAACCCAGGACCCATACATTAAAAGTGTATTGCTCTACCAGCTGAGCTACCAGGTCAATGGTGTTTTTAACTAATTATTAACTCTAAATTTATACTATGAAAAACTTTTTCTTTTCAAAGTGCCTGCGACTGGACTCGAACCAGCACATCCTTTAGGATACCACCCCCTCAAGATGGCGTGTCTACCAATTTCACCACACAGGCAAAAACTGCACCGCAGATTTTAATTATTGTGACTCGGCTGGGATTCGAACCCAGGACCCATACATTAAAAGTGTATTGCTCTACCAGCTGAGCTACCGAGTCTTCCACTCTCTTGCGGATATTTCCGTTTCAAAAGCGGTGCAAAGATACAACTTTTTTTCTAATCTCAAAATTTTTTTAGATATTTGTGAAAAAATTTAAGATGATTATTTCTCTCATAGGCTATATGGGAAGCGGTAAAAGCCACATTTCCAAACTTTTAAGCAAAAAAATAAATTTCAAATTAATTGACCTTGATAAGGAAATTTCTTTACGAAATAATGCCAGCATCAGTGAAATTTTCCAAAAAAAAGGCGAAATATTCTTCCGAAAACAGGAAAGAGAGCTACTTATCCACCATCTTAATACGGAGGAAAACATCATTTTGAGCCTTGGAGGTGGCACTCCTGCTTATTATAATAATATAGACCTCCTCAATGAAAAATCGGTGAGTTTTTATCTAAAAGCCAATATCCCTACCCTATGCGAAAGGCTTTTGAAACAAAAAACAAAACGCCCACTGATTGCCAACATCAATGATGAGGATTTACCTGAGTTCATCGCCAAGCATCTTTTTGAGCGGCTGCCTTTCTATACTAAAAGCCAGTTTTCTGTCGCTACGGATAGCCTAACCCCTGAGGAAATAGTGGAAGAGATTATTCGTCTTCTTCCTCATCATCATTAAAGAAATTATCCCAATAATCCTCGTCAGAAACCATTTCTTCTTCATTATAAGAAGTGTAATCATCCAGACTACGGCGGTCTTTTTTGGTAGGTCTCCCTTCACCTTTCATTCGGTAGTAATCTTGCTGTAACTTTCTCATTTTCAGTATTTCGTATTGCTCTTTATCGGTCATATCCACCACATAGAGCGATACGAGTTTTGCCCCTACCCTACTTTTAGGAATGTCCAAAACCTTTATTTTATAGTCAATTTGATTTTTTCTTATCTTTATTATATCGCCATTTTTCACTTCTTTGGACGATTTCACGGGGCTTTCCCCTATGGAGACTCTATTCTTTTTTATCTCTTCTGCGGCAATGCTTCTGGTTTTATAAAACCTTACCGACCACAAAAATTTATCTACTCTCATATTTTTTATTACTTTTGTAAATTCAAACTTCAAAAATAATAAAATAAATGAAACAATCATTAATATATGCCACGGCATTATTCCTTACGCTTACCGCGTGCCGTAAAGACGATGACACCACTACCACCACCACCGAAGTAGCAGAAGTAAGCACCCAAAATACCAACGATGATGCCGCTATACAGAAGTATCTGGACGAGCATTATTTTGATGCACAGGGCAAAGTAGTAGCATTTAGCTCTACGACAACAAGCGATGACAACTACACCAAATTGGCTAATCTAAACCCTCAAAAACTCGCCTCTGGCGTGGTCGTTATCGTAAGAGATGGAGCCCAGCCTACCGCAGGAACAGAAATAGGAGAAACCGATGTACTACGACTAATGCAAAAAACCACTGCCTTTCTATCCACGGAAGCAGGAGCGTATTCTTCTGAAATCAACTTCTCTAATAGCGTAGAAAACACAGGAACGCTAGACATAGACCCAATCTACTATTATGTAAAAGAAAGCATATTAAGTAGCACTGGCAACGCTAGAAGCTACTACGAAATAGAAGGACTAAAAGAAGGTATGAAATACTTCCAAAGTTTTGATAAAGCAGACTCTGAAAACTATAATCTTCAAGGCGTTATCATAGTGCCATCAAGGGCGGCATTTGCCAGAGATAGCCACTACCCGTATTCTGGTACGAGCTGGAGAAACAGAACTTTCGTATTCAATTTTCAGGTTTATAAATCTACGAAAAGAACAGCGGAACAAAACTGATTTTTTTCATAATATCACATTATTAGTACAAAAAAGCCAAAGGAAAAATTCTCTTTGGCTTTTTATTTTGGTTAAAATAGATTTTTTCTATACAAAAAAACAGATAAAAACTTGCAGATTCAAAAAAAAGCCTTATCTTTGGCGAAGTTTTTTTCATCATTTGTGTTTTTACCCATTTCTTGGCTTTGCTGAGAAGTGGGTTTTTCATTGAAAATATCTATCAATATCTCCGAAACCGCTTTATGTTTAGTAACTGGAAATAAATGAGTTCCGCCTTTTATAATATAATCTGGCTTGGAATTTTTAATGGGGAAAACTATATCTTTATCACCAAGAATCTGAACAACATTGGGGAGTTCCGCAAACTTCCACGCTGCTATTTTTTCTATACTCCACTTCAAATAATACGGATTTCTCACACGGAAATAATCCATTATTTTGGGATTTTTAGGGTCAAACAACTGCCTAATAAACGCATAAAACATTGCTCCCTTATCATTAAACCAGCTTTTTAGGAATAACCTTGGTAGTCCTGTTTTTTCGGCTATTTTTATCAATTTAGATTTTTCTTTATCCGATTTTATACTCCCTAAAATCACAATTTTTTCAGGCTTTTTCAGTAGAGCAATTTCCTGCACGATGATTCCCCCAAAAGAATAACCTAGTAGGGCAAACGGCTCCGTGGCATCTACCCTATCCGCCATTCTCTGGACATAGCTATGGAAAGCTTC
>JAUNHO010000072.1:3909-6082 GCA_030523905.1 Bergeyella zoohelcum | reverse complement strand
AGGTCTTTTCCCGGGTGCTGCAAATACAACGGGGAATATAGCCTTCACAATGGTTTTGGCAGTATTCACTCTATTAGTAGTGAATTTCAGCGGAAGAAAAACATACTGGATGCATATGTTTGACCCACTTGGTAAGAATATGCCGTTCGCAGGTAAGATATTGGTTTATATCATTTTAGTTCCAGTGGAATTATTAGGAATTATTACAAAGCCTTTCGCATTGATGATTCGTCTTTTTGCGAATATGACAGCAGGGCATATTATCATTATGTCGTTGATTTCATTGATATTTATAATGAAAACTTATATGATTACGCCTGTGTCTTTGGGATTGTCGTTATTCATATATGTGCTAGAAGTATTGGTAGCAGCGTTGCAGGCGTATATCTTTACGATGCTTACAGCTTTATTCATTGGTTCAGCAGTAGAAGAGCCACATCACGACCATTAATTTCTGAAAATAAATAGTAAATACAAATAATTAGTAACTTTTTTAAATTATATTATTATGACAGGTAGTATCGCAGCAATCGGGGCTGGATTGGCAGTTCTAGGTGTAGGATTAGGAATTGGTAAAATCGGAGGTTCTGCAATGGACGGAATTGCAAGACAACCAGAGCAATCAGGAAAAATCCAAACTGCAATGATTATCGCAGCAGCACTTATCGAAGGTGCTGGTCTATTCGGTATCGTAGTAGCATTACTTGGTAACGGATAAAAATCATAAGATTCTGCGGACGGTTGGTCTGCGGAATCTTTTAATACTTAAAATCATTAAAAATATATAAGAAATGGACTTATTAACCCCTTCAATTGGTAATATTTTTTGGACAGCCGTAGTGTTTTTAATCTTGGTATTGATTTTGGCTAAATTCGCTTGGGGACCTATTCTACAAGCGGTAGGAGAAAGAGAAAATAATATTCAAGATGCTCTTAATCAAGCAACTTTGGCTAGAAAAGAAGTAGAAGAACTGAAAGCAGATAATGAGAAAATTATCCGTGAGGCTAAAATAGAAAGAGATGCTATCCTAAAAGAAGCAAGAGAAATAAGAGATAGAATGGTGGCGGAAGCTAAGGATTTGGCAAAAGCAGAAGGTGATAAAATGATTGCATCTGCAAGACAATCTATTGAAGCAGAAAAAACTGCAGCTATGAGTGATATTAAATCACAAATTGGTCTTCTTTCTGTGAGTATTGCAGAGTCTATCCTTAAACAAAAATTGGATAACAACGATGCTCAAAATGCTTTGGTAGAAAACTATTTGAATAATAATAACCTTAATTAAGTAACATAATGCTTACATCAAAAGTAGCAAAAAGATATGCACAAGGTTTTTTGGATTTTGTCCAAGAAACAGGGCAGGTGGCTTCTACACTTTCAGAGATGAAAGCTGTGGTAAAGGTTATGAATGAATCTAAGGATTTGAACAGATTTTTTCTGACACCTTTCATTGATTTTAGAAAAAAAACAGAGGTAGCTGGGGAAGTTTTTAAGAATTTTTCAACTTCATCGCAAAATCTAATAAAATTAGTGATAAAACACGGAAGAGAATCGCATCTGAAAGATATAGCTCAAGAGTTTATTAATAAAGTAGAGGCTATTGATGGCGTTAAAAAAGTAACGCTTACTACTGCTACCACACTTTCTCAGCAGAATATAGATGATATTCTAAAATCTTCTAATCTTACGGCATCTGTTTCTAAATATGAATTGGAAACATTGATAAAGCCCGAAATATTAGGAGGATACATATTGAGAGTTGGTGACCAGCAGGTAGATGCTTCTGTGAAGTCTAAACTAAACCAAATCAAAAAAGAATTTCAGTTAAATTAAGATTAAAACAACCACAAAATGGCAGAAATAAATCCAGCTGAAGTTTCAGCAATTTTAAAACAGCAGTTAGCAAACTTCGATACACAATCTAATGTGGAAGAAGTAGGAACAGTACTTCAAATAGGTGATGGTATTGCCCGTGTTTATGGTCTTGAAAATGTACAATATGGGGAGTTGGTAAAATTTGAAAGTGATGTAGAGGGTATTGTACTGAACCTTGAAGAAGACAATGTAGGGGTGGCACTACTAGGTGAATCCAAACTTGTAAAAGAGGGGGATACTGTAAAAAGAACTAATAGAATCTCTTCTATCAAAGTAGGGGAAGGTATGCTAGGTAGG
>JAUNHO010000072.1:0-3899 GCA_030523905.1 Bergeyella zoohelcum | reverse complement strand
AGTGGATACACTTGGTAATCCTATTGATGGTAAAGGTCCAATCGGTGGGGAGCTTTACGAGATGCCTTTGGAAAGAAAAGCACCAGGAGTTATTTTCCGTCAGCCAGTAAATGAGCCTTTGCAGACAGGTATCGTGGCAATAGACTCTATGATTCCAGTAGGTAGAGGGCAAAGAGAGTTGATTATCGGTGATAGACAAACTGGTAAAACTACCGTAGCGATAGATACTATCCTAAACCAAAAAGAATTTTATGATGCAGGAAAACCTGTATTCTGTATATATGTAGCGGTAGGACAGAAAGGTTCTACGGTGGCTCAGATAGTAAAAACATTGGAAGATAAAGGAGCAATGGCTTATACTGTGGTAGTAGCAGCAAACGCTTCTGACCCTTCACCAATGCAGGTATATGCTCCAATGGCGGGTGCTGCAATAGGTGAGTTCTTCCGTGATACTGGTCGCCCAGCTCTTATTGTTTATGATGATTTATCAAAACAAGCGGTAGCATATCGTGAGTTATCTCTTCTATTAAGAAGACCACCAGGTCGTGAGGCTTATCCAGGAGATGTATTCTATCTTCACTCTCGTTTATTAGAAAGAGCAGCGAAAGTAATTGCTGATGATGAAATTGCAAAGAAAATGAACGATTTGCCAGAATCATTGAAACCAATCGTGAAAGGTGGAGGTTCATTGACGGCTCTTCCAATTATTGAAACACAAGCGGGAGATGTATCTGCGTATATCCCTACCAATGTGATTTCCATTACAGATGGGCAGATTTTCTTGGAATCAGATTTGTTCAACTCTGGGGTTCGTCCAGCGATTAATGTGGGTATTTCTGTATCTCGTGTAGGAGGTAATGCTCAGATTAAATCAATGAAAAAGGTATCTGGTACTTTGAAACTAGACCAAGCTCAGTATAAGGAATTGGAGGCTTTTGCTAAATTTGGTTCAGACCTTGATGCAGCTACCCAAGCGGTAATTTCTAAAGGAGAGAAGAATGTGGAGGTATTGAAACAGCCAGTTAATTCACCACTTCCAGTAGAAAACCAAGTGGCTATGATTTACGCAGGTACAGAAAACTTATTGAGAAATGTACCAGTATCTCGTGTGAAAGAATTTATGACGGAATATGTAGAGTTCTTGAAAACTAAACACGCAGATACAATGTCTGCCATTAAAGCTGGAAAGATAGATAACGATATTACAGGAGTATTGAAGCAAGTAGCATTAGAAATTGCTTCAAAGTATAATTAATAAAATTTAGTAATGATTTTTGGTTAGTAATTTCATTGTTATTAACCAAAAATTATCACTAAAACACCTCAATAAAATATGGCAAATTTAAAAGAAATAAGAGGAAGAATCTCGTCCATATCTTCTACAATGCAGATTACGAGTGCAATGAAAATGGTTTCGGCATCGAAACTAAAAAAAGCACAAGATGCTATTGTAATGCTGAGACCTTACTCTGAAAAACTTCAGGAAATAATAGAGAATGTAAATTCTAATTCAGATCCAGATCAAATTTCCGTATATGCACAGAAAAGAGATGTAAAGAAAGTATTGCTTATTCCTATTACATCTAATAAAGGATTGGCAGGTGCGTTCAACTCCTCTATTGTGAAGGAAGTCAATATCCAGTCGCAGAATTTTGAGGGAAAAGAAGTAGAGTTACTTACCATAGGTAAAAAGGTTTTTGATGCTGTAAAAAGAACGAAGACTATTTATCAAAATCAAAGTCAGGTTTTAGACCAATTGAACTTTGAAGCAGTAGCAAATATTGCAGAAGTGGTAATGAAAGATTTTACTAATGGTAAATATGACGAAGTTTATTTGGTTTATAATAAATTCATCAATGCGGCTACACAGAAGGTACAAATGGAGCAACTATTGCCTATTTCTGTATCTGAAAAAGAGGAAGTAGCAGTAGAGACTGATTATATTTTTGAACCAAATAAGAATGAGATTTTGAATAATCTAATTCCTAAATCTATCAAAACCCAGTTGTATAAAGCTATTTTGGACTCTGTAGCATCTGAACACGGAGCGAGAATGACGGCAATGCACAAGGCAACTGATAATGCACAGGCTCTTAAAAATGAGTTGGTTATCTATTATAACAAGGCTCGTCAGGCAGCAATTACGAATGAGATTTTGGAAATTGTATCAGGTGCAGAAGCATTGAAAAACGGATAAAATTAGAATTTAGTAAAATATAAAAACATCATAGATTATCTATGGTGTTTTTTGTTTGTATATTTAATATTATTGATAAAAGTTTAGATAAATTCAATTATAAAATTTTATCTTTGCTCTATGGATTATCCGAGTAGAATTTTAGCAAAGGCGGTGGAGGAGATTTCAGGTTTGCCTGGGATTGGTAAAAAATCGGCACTTCGTTTGGCTCTTCATCTTTTGAAACAGCCCGAAACTCAGGCACTTGCATTAGCAAATGCACTTCAAAAATTAGTCACGGAAATAAAATATTGCGAAGAATGTCATAATTTTTCAGATTTTGATATTTGTGAAATTTGTACCGATGAAAAACGCAATGAAGAACTTCTCTGCATCGTGGAAGATGTACGAGATGTAATGGCGATAGAAAATACGGGGAAATACACAGGGAAATATATGGTTTTAGGTGGGAAAATTTCCCCAATGGAAGGTATTGGGCCGAACCAGCTGAACATCTATGGCATTGATAAAAAGATACAATCTGGTGAGGTAAAAGAGTTGATTTTCGCCCTCAGTGCCACGATGGAAGGGGATACCACGGCTTACTATATATACAAGAGATTTAAGAACGAAGGGGTAAGGTTTTCCTCTATTGCGAGAGGAATTTCCGTAGGCGATGAATTAGAATATGCCGATGAATTGTCTTTGGGACGCTCCATTCAAAACCGAGTACCATATAACGAAAAAGATTAGTATGTCTTTGAAAATCAGAAATATATCTGTTGTTATTCCGATGTATAATGCGGAAAAAAACATTGTAGAAGCTTTGGATTCTGTGAAGCATCAAACAGGGGATTTTGTTTTTGAAATCATAGTAATAGATGATGGCTCTACTGATGAGAGTAAGAAAATAGTAGAGCAGTATATTTCTGATAATCAGTTACTTGACATAAAATTAATTAGCCAAACTAATAAAGGTGTATCTTCAGCTAGAAACAAAGGGCTAAAGATTGCTAAATATGATTTTATCGCTCTTTTAGACGCTGATGATGAGTGGCTTCCAGTGAAAACCGAACGGCAGATATACCATATGGAAAAAGAAAAATCTATAGATTTTATTTCTTGTAGGGTGAATGATAACCCGCTTTTGTTTCCATATAATACTGAAAAAGAATTAGTTAAGGTTAATTTCAATCAATTGATTTTTAGGAATAGCATTCCGTCTCCCACTGTTATTTTCAAAAGAAAAATATTAGATAATACGGGATATTTCTCTGAAAATCAAAGATATGCAGAGGATATTAATTATTGGCTGAAAATCTCTTTGCACAACCAAATTTATATATTGAATGAGAGTCTGGTTATTGCAGGAAAAGGGAAACGCTCTTTTGGAGTTTCTGGTCTTTCGGCTAATCTTTCGGAGATGGAAAAAGGGCATATCAAAAACCTTAAAGATATGCGAAATATGAATAAAATATCATTTATTTCGTATATTTTTTATAGAATTTTGTATAAAATGAAATATTTTGTATTGATATTGAGAACGAGATTGGCAAAAAAATGAATTTTTTAGGTAAAAAAATATTATTGATTTCTCCTTGTTTTTTTGATTATGAAAAAGCAATGAAAAATCGTTTGCAAGAGCTAGGAGCAGAGGTAGATTTCTATGATGAAAGACCTGCGAATAATATTTTTACCAAAGGAATGATAAGGCTACAACTAT
>JAUNHO010000071.1 GCA_030523905.1 Bergeyella zoohelcum | reverse complement strand
ATACTAGATTTCAATACCCAAGTTGGTGTATTATTTAATATGCATAATCACCATTATCCGTAGTAAAGGCTTTTGCTACATTATCAGCATCAGCGTGTCTTCCGTCCCTTTCTAAGGATTTATAAACTTCACTAATCAATTTATATGTTCCTCTACCTCCTTGATAATTTGTACCATAAGTGGTTTGGTAGCCGTTTTGGTTAAGATAATCTGCTAACTGACTAATAGGCATATTTTTGCCTTGACTTATCAGAGTGTTTGCTAATTGTGATATTATATTTACCATATTCATATTATTTTTATTTTACTGAACTATTTTAAGAGTAATTAGGCTGTTTTTAGGTTCCTGCTATCAAATTTAATAGAATGAATCCAATTACTAAGATTATAAAACACCCCAAAAACTGCTGTCCCGCTTTAGCTCCATCACCTACAGGATCATTATCCCCACAATTGGGACAATATTTACGAGTTGCCCAAGGATTACCACATTTATTACATTCCATATTTTCTTATTTTTTGCAAAATTACCTGCAAAATAAAAAATCATCAAGTGTTTTTAAGAATAATTTAGTATCTTTGCGAATAAATAATTCTTATTATGAATGATATAATCGCGAGAAATATAAAAAAATACAGAGAACTGAAAGGGTATAGCCAAGAGTATATGGCTCACGAGATGGACATTACCCAAGCCTCATACGCAAAACTAGAAAACAATACCACTAAAATAAATGTAGAAAGGCTATTTACTATTGCCAAACTTTTAGAAACAGATGTAGCTGATATTCTGGAACTTAACAAACAAACTATTTATAATCAAGATATAAAGGAAAATAGTGTGGGACATCAGCAGGTTCAGAATCTTTATCACGACAATAAAGAAGTTTATGAAAAACTTATAAAAGCCAAAGATGAGCAAATTGCTTTGCTAAAAAGTCTGCTAAAAATAGGAGAATAACACAAAAAAAGCATAGGGATAAATACCCCTATGCCCTAGTTTTATACAAGGCTAAAGCCTTATTTCCAAGTCTGGTTGCCTTTGTTTTCAGAGCGTTTTACGCCATTGCTTAGGTTGTAGGCTACTCCTACTCCAAGGGTTTGTTTTAGCTGTGTTCTACGGATTTGGTTGTGGTCATACAATAAATCCAATGTAAGTACGGTAGAGATATACTTATTAACTTTCATATTCAGCACACCTCCATAAGAAAGCACTAGACGCTCTGGGTGGTCTAGGTAGTTGGAGAACACAGAAGCCGTATTGGTAAGGTGGATGTTGTCCATTAGCTGTACTTTATACATTGCCGTTCCCAAGAACCCGAACTGGAATAGAGAGGAATCTCCATCATTTTTCAGACCATAGTTACCTGCATATTGTAGGTCTTTATCTAGTACGAAAGTCCATCTTGCATTGGCAGGTCTTAGCGTCATTGTGAAGTTATCGTTTGGTCTATAAGTAAAACCAACCCCTGCACTCACATAGCCTGGAGCCATAAAGTTGGAAATTTTGCTATATCCGTCTTTGCTTTTATTGGTGATGACAGAGCTAGATTCGCTATAATCATACCCTGGTGCAAACTGAGATAGCAAACTTGCACCACCAGAAACATACCAACTGTCGGAGATTTTTCTACCGTAGTTTGTAGATAGGTTGATGATATCTTGGGTTTTTCTAGTACCCACGCCTTTTGTGTTGGTCTGTCCATAGCCTAGTATTACTACATTTTCCCATAGGTCTTTACCTTTTTCGTAGGTAAGGTTGTAGTTGGCACCTGCGATCCAGCCTACATTGTTCGCACCACCGCCTACCCAGTTTGCAAACGCTGCTTGGTTTAGCATTAGGGTGTTTTGTCCTTGTATAGACCAGTTTTTGGTGCTATCTACTTTTGGTTCGTCTTGTGCCATAGCAGAGACGCTAAGGATAGACAATAAAGAAAAAAGAGTCTTTTTCATAAAATGTAATTAAATAATTTTTAAGGGGGCAAAAGTAAGCATTTTATTTTAATTGATGAATTTATTCTAAAAGTATAGAAATAAAATGATGGTTTTTCCGAAAATAATGCTATATTTGAGACATCTAAAATCATACTGAAATGTTTCTTACAGAATGCCCTCGTGATGCGATGCAAGGCTGGGGAGAGCTAATCCCCACGGCACAGAAAATAGACTACATCAATAGCCTGATGGCTGTCGGTTTTGATGTCTTGGATTGCGGGAGTTTCGTTTCCCCAAAGGCGATTCCGCAGATGGCAGACACCGCCGAGGTAATCCCTGAAATAGAGAAAACAAGCACCAAGATTTCCGTAATCGTGGCGAATATCAGTGGGGCAGAACGAGCATTGAAACATTCAAAAATTGATATTCTAGGCTTTCCGTTTTCTATGTCCGAAACTTTTCAACATAGAAATACCAATAAGAGCCAAGAGGAGGCGTTTGAACAAATAAAAACGATAAATGAACTTACCAAATCCGAAGGAAAAACGCTTAATATCTATTTCTCTATGGCGTTTGGAAATCCGTATGGAGAGATTTGGAAAAAGGAAAACATTGTCTATTGGGTAAAGCGTTTGGAGGCTGTTGGTATAGAGAATATTCTGCTTTCCGATACCATTGGCGTAGCAACTCCTATGATGATTAGCGAAGTCTTTTCCGAAGTGCCACAAAGTTTTCCAAACATCAGTTTTGGGGCTCATTTTCATAACCGATACGAGGAATCTTATGCCAAAATCAATGCGGCGTACAGTGCAGGTTGCCGAAGATTTGATACGGCAATAAAAGGGCTAGGCGGTTGCCCAATGGCGAAAGATGACTTGGTGGGGAATCTCCCTACGGAACAACTCATTAATTTTATTCAACAGCGGAATATAGACCATTCGCTTCATCTTCTCAATTTTGAAAGTGCGTGGAACATAGCCAAAAATATTTTCCGTTTCTAGAAAACAAAAATTTAGGCAATTGCTTTTCTTTTAATGCAAAATGCGTTGTCGTTGGTCTTTTTTTATTATTTTTGCATACTATGGCAACCAAAGCATTATTCAATTCTGTGGTCAATTGGTTTATAAAACAAAGAATAGACCAGATACAAAATTTCATCAATCACCCTGTGGATACACAAAATGGGGTGCTGTTTTCTCAGCTTTTCAATGCGGAGCATACCATCTATGGGCAGGAATATGGTTTTAAGGATATTTCTACCCTGAAAGACTTTCAAAATCAGGTGCCTATCGTAAGTTATGAAGATTTTTCGCCCTATATAGAACGAGCGAGAAAAGGTGAAAAAGATGTGATTTGGAAGGGGGCTATTCGGCATTTTGCCAAGTCCTCTGGGACGACTAATGCGAAGAGTAAATTCATACCCATTACAGAAGAAAGTTTGCAAGATTGCCACTATAAAGCTGGTAAGGATTTGATTTCTATTTATGCTAATAACCACTCAGATAATCAGTTGTTTACGAATAAAAATCTCCGCCTGGGTGGTAGTGCCGAGATGTATGAAGATTATAATACAAAATACGGCGATTTATCCGCAATTTTGATAGAGAATTTGCCTTTTTGGGTGGAAATCACCACCGTTCCTAGTAAAAAAGTCTCTCTGATGTCCGAATGGGAGACTAAACTAAAAGCCATAGTTTCCGAAGTGAAAACGCAAGATGTGGGAAGCCTTACGGGGGTACCAAGTTGGATGATGGTGCTTCTACAAAGGGTTTTGCAAGAAACAGGCAAAGAAACAATAGGCGATCTTTGGGCAAATTTAGAGGTGTTTTTCCACGGAGGAATAAGTTTCAAGCCTTATAAAGAGCAATATAAGAAATTGATAGGAAAAGACATTAATTATTACGAAATCTATAATGCCTCCGAAGGTTTTTTCGGGATACAAGACCAATCTAATAGCGATGAAATGCTATTAATGCTGGATTATGGCATTTTCTACGAGTTTATTCCTATGGAAGATTTTGGGCAAGACCACCCAAGAACGCTTACTTTGGGCGAGGTAGAGCTGGGGAAAAACTACGCTCTTGTGATTACGACGAATGGCGGACTTTGGCGTTATCTAATCGGTGATACGGTGCAATTTACTTCGCTTTCTCCTTTTAGAATTAAGATTTCTGGTAGAACGAAACATTACATCAATGCCTTTGGTGAAGAGCTAATGATAGAAAATGTAGAGACCGCTCTTACGGAAGCTTGTAAAGCTACAAATGCCCTATTGAAGGACTTTACAGGTGCCCCTATCTATATGCAAGGCGAGGAATCTGGAGCCCACGAGTGGATAATGGAGTTTAGCCAAGAGCCTAATGATTTTGCATTATTCGCAAAAATATTTGATGATGTTTTGAAATCTGTTAATTCTGATTACGAAGCAAAACGCTATAATAATATGACGCTAAAAGCCCCTGTAATCCATATTGCGAAGGAGAATCTTTTCTATGACTGGATGTCTATGAGAGGAAAACTGGGCGGACAAAACAAAGTACCACGCCTCTGCAATGAGCGAGAATATATAGAGCCTCTTTTGGAGATGAATAGATAGATAATTTACTGAATATCAACAATATCAAAAGCGTTTTCAATATGATTGACGCTAAAATCTCCTTTCGGATTTTGAAGAAGGGAAATAATGTCAAACCTGACTTCTTTTTCTATATTCCTGATTTCCAAGAACCTATTTGTGGCAAGAAGTAAGAGCCTCATTTTCTTTTTATTAACCGCCTCTTCTGGGTTGATGAAGTGGTTACTAGCCCTAGCTTTTACCTCTACAATGATAATTTTATCGGTGTTTTCCGCAATGATGTCTATTTCTGCTTTTTGAAATCGGAAATTTCGTTCTAAAATTTTATACCCATTTTTTTCTAAAAAATCAACAGCAAAATTTTCTGCTTTTTTGCCAAAATCTATATGTTCAGCCATTGTTTATAGATGTTTTACGGAAACTTTTTCTCCTACTTGCATTTTTATTTTTGCCCCAATGATGAGTGGGCGATTGTCAAAAATATGCCCATTAGGAAAGCCAAAAATAACAGGGAAATTGTATTGTTTGAGCCTTTCGCTAATGATATTGTACGCCATAGGGTCAAAGCTATTTTCGTAATTGTCGTTTGTTTTTTCGTTGCCCATATTGGTCATTCCACCGATAATCATTCCTTTGATGGATTTGAATACACCTGCTAATTCTAGGGACATCAGCATTCTGTCTAATGCGTAAAACTGCTCCCCGATTTCCTCTAAAAACAAGATTTTATCTCGGAAATCATAGCGGTATTTCGTGCCGAGTAAAGCGTATATCAATGCCAAATTTCCCCCAACTAAAACGCCTTCCGCTGTACCATTTTTATTATACAGATGAGGCTCGGTGGAGTAGGTAGGGAGTTTTCCGTTTAGGATTTCAAAAATTTTGCTGTAAGATTCCTCCGAAACGCCAAAACTAGAAGTCTTGATGGTTTGTCCGTGTATGGAGGCAAAATTATTTTTTAGTAAATAACTCTGTATCACGGTGTTATCTGAATAGCCAATGTACCATTTTGGAGTTTTTCGGAAATTTTTCAGATGGAGTTTGCTTATTAGGTGCTGGCAACCATAACCGCCACGAGATGCCCACATAGCAGAGATTTTATCATCATCTAATGCCCATTGCAAGTCTGAAATTCGCTCTTCTTCCGTACCAGAATAAGAGTAGCCGTGGTCGTATTTTCCCAGTGTGTATTTACCTAAAACAGGCTCATATCCTTGCTTTTCTATGAGCGATATAGTCTCTGTGAGATGATTTTCTTCTACTGCTCCTGCTGGGGAAACTATGGCTATTTTATCGCCTTTTTTCAGTGGCTTGGGGAAGATTATTTTTTTCGGCATTTTGCTTTTTCGCAAAGGTAAGAATAATTGTTATTGAGTGTATTATAAATTGTAATTTATTAGAGAAAATTAATTTGTATTGAATTATTATGTAATTTTACTCCTGAAAATTAAATTCAAAAATGAAAAATATATTAATATTCGCTTTTGCTTTTGTGAATTATTGTTTATGTAAAGGACAAAATGATACGATTGTTAAAACTAAACTGATAGATGAAATAGTTATTAATAATAAACCTGTCTAAACTTTTATAGATAAATAAAAGTTCCGAGAAAATTAGTATTTT
>JAUNHO010000070.1:5913-6233 GCA_030523905.1 Bergeyella zoohelcum | reverse complement strand
CGAATCAAATTTTTCACAAAAAAAAGGTAAAGAAAAAGATTCTACTACATTGCCACCATAATGTGGAAAGGACTGAGTAGCAGCCTGTAAAACCCCAGCACCGCCACGCCCACCAGGGGAAGTAGCCATCACAAAGAGCGGAGTATTATTCCAAGCGGTACGGCTAGGGATACGCGAAATCCAATCAAAAATATTCTTGAATGCCACGGTATATGAACCGTTATGCTCTGCCAAAGACATTATCACGAGATCGGCAGTATCTACTTTTTCAGCGAACTGCTGTGCCTGTTGTGGGATACCGTTTTCGGTCTGTCTTTGTT
>JAUNHO010000070.1:0-5872 GCA_030523905.1 Bergeyella zoohelcum | reverse complement strand
AACTCAATTTCTGCATTTTGAAAAAGAGTGGTGGTATATTCCACTAATTGTCTATTAATAGAATTATCAGAATTGCTTCCTGCGAATGCTAATATTTTCATTTTTTTGTAATTTTAATTGTTATTATTGATTATTTTGTAAATATTCAGGCAAATCCATAGGGATTTCCATTAGTAATATTTCTGCGTTTTCGGTAGCTTCCACGCTGAAGTTTTCAGCATCGGTGATGCCTATTGCGTCTCGGCTATTGAGTTCCGTACCTGCCACTTTTGCTTTTCCAGAAATTACGAATACATAAACGCCATTTCCTGCCTTTTTGAGTGAATAATTTTTGGAAATCCCAGCATCAAAATGAGCCAAATGGAACCACGCATCTTGGTTTATCCAGCTGCCTTCATCGTCAGGGGTAGGGGATACTATTTGCTGGAAATCATTAGGTTTTGCATTGTCTGAAATTCGGATTTGGTCGTATCTTGGTTGTAGCCTTTTTTCTCTTGGGAAAACCCAAATTTGCAGTAGCGTAACGGCTTCATTTTCATTGCCATTAAACTCGCTATGCTGTATGCCTGTCCCTGCACTCATTACTTGGATTTCGCCTTTTTTTATCGCCCCAAAATTGCCCATACTATCGCGGTGATGGAGTTCCCCACTGAGCGGAATCGTTATGATTTCCATATCAGAATGTGGGTGCATACCGAAGCCTTTTCCACCAGCTACAAAATCGTCATTAAGGACGCGTAACGCACCAAAATGCACTCTTTCAGGATTGTAATAATTAGCAAAACTAAAACTATGATTAGCCACTAGCCAACCGTGATTTTGGAAACCTCTTGTTTCTGCTTTGTGAATGATTGTTTTCATTTTTCTAAAATTTTATGGTGCAAAAATAGAGCATTGAACAGGTGCAAAACATTGATGTAGGATAAGAAAATAGGGAATGAAATTTTAATCGTTAAAATCCTTATCTTTGCAAAATGATACGCATTACCAAGATTTTTACTTTTGAGACGGCTCATTTGCTTTATAATTATGATGGCAAATGCAAAAATATGCACGGGCATTCTTACAAACTTTTCGTAACCATAAAGGGGAAACCTATTGATGATATTAACCATTCTAAAAACGGAATGGTGGTGGATTTTGGCGATATAAAAAAGATTGTAAAAGATGAAGTGGTAGATGTTTGGGATCACGCTGTACTCGTCAATGGTGTGTCGCCACACAAGGCACTGGGGGAGGAGCTAGAACAACGCGGGCATAAGGTGATTTTCTGCAATTACCAGCCTACTTGTGAGAATATGCTCTATGATATTGCCCAGAAAATAAAGGCAAAACTACCTACTGATGTGAAACTAGCCTACCTAAAACTCCACGAAACGGAGAACTCTTACGGCGAATGGTTTGCCGAGGAAAATGAAGATTAATTGCCCTTATATTAGTATAAAATCCGAGGAATGATAAAGATTAATCTTCAGCCGAATAAGAGAGTTTATTTTGCTTCTGACCAGCATTTTGGAGTGCCTACGCCACAGAAAAGCAAGGAGCGAGAGCAGCGTTTTATCCATTGGCTTGATGAGATAAAAAATGATGCACAGGTACTTTTCTTGATGGGCGATTTGTTTGATTTTTGGCACGAATGGAAATATGTAATTCCCAAAGGCTATGTGAGGGTATTGGGTAAATTGGCAGAGCTGAAAGATAGTGGAGTGGAGGTTTATTTCTTCGTGGGTAATCACGATTTATGGATGACCGATTATTTTGAAACCGAGCTAGGAATCCCAGTTTTTTACGAAAAACAATGGGCGGAAATCGGAGGTAAAAAGTTTCTTTTAGCCCATGGAGATGGCTTGGGGCCTGGCGACAAGGGCTATAAAAGAATGAAAAAAATCTTTACTAATCCATTGGCTCAGTGGTTGTTTCGTAATTTGTTGCACCCAGATTGGGCGATGAAGGTAGCTCTTTACCTTTCACAGAAAAATAAAATGATAAGCGGTGAGGAGGATAAAGCGTTTTTGGGAGAAGATAAGGAATTTCTAATTGTTTATTCCAAAGAGAAGCTCAAAACCAATCGGGTTGATTATTTTGTTTATGGGCATCGCCATCTGCCTATGGTTTTAGATTTGGGGCAAAGTTCTCAATATGTGAATCTAGGCGACTGGATTTCGTATTTTACCTATGCCGTTTTTGATGGCGAGACGATGGCATTACAGCACTATACACAATTATAAAATGGAAAAAGCACAAGATATTTTCAATATAAAAACTGAAGCAGATTTTCTTTCAAAATCCTTGGAAGTATTTCATTATCAGTATCATAATGTGGAGGTTTATCGTAAGTTTGTGGATTATCTAGGCACGGATATTGGTAATGTGAAAAGCATAGAGCAAATTCCTTTTTTGCCAATAGAGATGTACAAAAAGCATCAGATTTTGGATAAAAATAAGGAAGCATTGCATTATTTTCAAAGCTCGGGGACTACCAATATTCAGTCGTTATCTCGGCATTATATTGCAGATTTTTCTTTGTATGAGCAGAGTATTTATGAGAGTTTTTCGCGTTTCATTGGTCGCCCAGAAGATTATATTTTTCTAGGTCTTTTGCCTAATTATTTAGAAAATCAGCATTCATCTCTGATTTATATGATAGATTTCCTAATGAAAAAATCCAATAAGCCACAGAATGGATATTTTCTCTATAATCACAAAGAATTACTAGATTTACTAGTACAACTGAAAGATAAAAAAGTGATACTCTTCGGTGTGTCTTTTGCCTTGCTGGATTTTTTGGATTTTTGTGAAGTCCAATCTCAAAGGTTAGAACTTTCGCCTGAAACCATCGTTATAGAAACAGGTGGAATGAAGGGGAGAAAAACCGAAATGACCAAAGACGAACTCTTGGAAATCTTCCAAAAAGGTTTCGGTACGAGCCAGATTTTTTCAGAATATTCTATGACGGAGTTGCTTTCTCAGGCGTATTCCTTGGGGCAGAATATCTATGAAACGCCCTCTTGGATGCGTATTTTGATACGGAATATAGACAATCCGCTGGGCTATGTGGAGGCAGGGCGTACTGGTGCGGTCAATATCATAGACTTGGCAAATAGGCATTCGTGTAGTTTCATTGCAACGCAGGATTTGGGTAGATTATTACCTCTGAATAATACGGATTTAGCCCATCGCCCATTTCAGATTTTGGGTAGAATAGACCATTCGGACATCAGAGGTTGCAGTTTGCTCGTGAGTTGATAATTAACATAAAATCTCCGCTACTTTATAGGAAGTAACGGAGATTTTTTTATGGGAAAAACCTAGCTTATAGCAGAGGGTTTTTCAGTTTTGCACTGATAGGGAACGGAAGCGTATAGCGTGGGTCGTTTTGTAGAAGTGTGCTAGTAGTTCCGCTAAATTCGTGGCTGATGCTTGGCTGTGTAGTTCTACGCAAATCATACCAACGAAGCCCTTCAAAGGAAAGTTCTCTGGCTCTTTCGTTGTATAATTCAGTTAAATAATCATTTCCTGAAAGAGAAGAGATTTTGGTGCTGAAATTGGTATATCCCGTAGCGTTATAGCGTTTGATAGCCAAGGTCAGTAGGGTTTCTTTTGATGCCGCTTCATCGTTTAGTTTTGCCTGTGCTTCGGCTTTTAGGAGAAGTATTTCACCTACACGGAAAGAGCTTTTGACTTCATTAGAAGAAGCAAATTTCGTGGAGCGATACCCTGCCGATGTGGAGGTGAAGTATTTGGCAAATCTCAAATCATTGGTTTGGTCAAATAAATCAATATGAGATTGGCTAGCCCTATACACTCGCTGGGTTTGTGAGGTAAGGTTGTTATCCAAATTCATAATGGCCTCCACGGATTTATAACTGGAAGGCAGTACGCTGTAATTATTAAAATCTTCCAAGCTAGAATTGTAGGCTAAAACCTCATTAGCCAGTTCCAAAGCCTTTTGCCAGTTGTTCATATAGAGATAAACCCTTGCTTCTAAGGCTTTTACGGAAACTTCGGAGAAACGATAAAGCGTCTCGCCAGATTGGGTATCCGTAGAAATAAGACTTTTCGCCTTGCTGAGGTCTGCCAAAATGGCATTATAAACCTCCTGTACGCTAGCCTTTGGATAGGTTTTTTCTAGGTTGATTTCCTCTACCAATGGGATAGCAGGAAGACTCGCATTAGCGGAATTATAGGTAGGAGCGTAGATATTGACCAATTCAAAATTAGATAAGGCTCTCAGAGCATAGGCTTCGCCCAAGATTTGGTTTTTCTCTGTGCCATTCGGCATATTATTAGCCCCTTCGGTGATGATATGATTGGTATAGAAAATCACACTATAAAACTGGGCATAGGGCATTGTGATAGAAGCGGCATCAAGGCTATTGTCATTCCATAAATGAAAATCCTTGTAATCTACTGCCTCATCAGAATCGGCATTTAAGATGGTCTCGTCGGTTCGGCTCGTCAGAATTGCTCTGTGAGTAGGGTAGAGATTGTAGGCTCTGGTAAGTACCGCACGAAAATCTTCCGCCGTGGTAGGTATGGCTTTGCCAACTGGCGTTACATCAAGATAGCGGTCGCAAGATACGGTAGCCGTAGCCAGAAGAGATAAAAAAGCCAAAGTTGTGATATGTTTTTTCATTCTATTTTTCTTTTGTTTGATTAAAATTGATTAAGATTAAAAACCTACATTGAACCCAAAAACAACGGATTTCTGTATCGGTGAAGCATAGAGATTTCCGTAGGTTTCAGGGTCAAAATAACCATTGATTTTAGTACCGAAAGTGAAGAGATTTCGTCCTTCTAGACTTAGTCTAAAACTTTTTATCCCTACGGATTTCAGCATATCAGAAGGTAACGTATAGCCTAGGCGTATGCTACTGATTCTCACGAAACTTACCTCTTTATTCCAAATATCAAGGTTGTTATAGACCTGTATATAGTCATTTCCTGGGTAGAACCAAGTGTATGCCACATTATCTGCCGTATAAGGCCCAATGATGTATGGCAAACTGCCCGTTCCTGCCAAAGCACCGATGACATCTGTATTATAGTTCAGCCCTCTATCTACGGCAGTAAAATTATAGGTAGGTGTGCCTTTCACATATTGTTTAATGTTGAAAGTAGCCACTACATTCAGATCCCAGTTTTTATAGTTGAAGGTATTGGTAATCCCACCGAAGAATTTAGGGTCTCTATCGCCTAGATAGGAGAATAAATCTCGGGCTTCTACATCGCTCAGCTTACTTTCTACATAATCTGTAAGCCCCCAGCTAGCATATGGGTTTTCTAGTTTGAAAAGCTCTACGGCACTCACCACCGCCCCAGATTTATCGTAGAAAAGTGGGATTCCGTTGGCATCAAGCCCAGCAGTTTTGAAGCCAAAAACGGCATTCACAGGGTATCCCAAACCAGATGGGGAGAATTGGTTGTTTCTAGCCATTATGGCATCTATGTTGCTTCTATTGGCAGCAATGTTGAAGGTGGTACTCCATTTGAAATTTTCTTTATCAATATTGAGTGAGGAGATAGAAAACTCAAACCCTTTATTGGTAAGCCCAGCCCAGTTGATAGTAGCATAATCTACACCAGATTCTTGTGGCATTTCTTTCAGACCTATGATGTCGGTTCCTACTCTTTTATAGACATCAAAAGTAAGATTGAGCCTATTGCGGAAAAGCCCTAAATCTATACCAAGATTGGTATTTGTGGTTTTTTCCCAGCGTAGATTGGAGTTAGGGTAGGAGTCCGCAAGGAGTGTAGTCTCGGAAGAGCCTCGAAGTCTGGTAGTTCCGTATGTTCCCACGAAATTTTTTGAGGTATGTCGGTCAATATTTCCCTGCAAACCATAGGAAGCACGAAGTTTCAGAGCAGAGAT
>JAUNHO010000069.1:2043-6253 GCA_030523905.1 Bergeyella zoohelcum | reverse complement strand
GTTCTTGGCGTTGGCGTTTTTGTTCCTTTCAGAGTTGTATAGAGCCTTCAAATCTAAAACCGATTGGAAGCATTTTGGGCTGTCATCAGGTATCTTGGCGGTGGCTTTCGTGCTGGGGATTGGTATGAACTCGCAGAGGATTTTAGCCAATTCTGAATATGTGAAAGAAACCACGAGGGGAAAGCAAATCCTAAATGAAAACGGACAAAAATCGGGGCTAGATAGAGAGAGCATCACAGCGTGGAGTTATGGTAAGTTGGAAACGCTTAATCTATTCATTCCAAGGCTGATGGGTGGCGGAAGTGATGAGCCAGAAGCCGAGAAAATGATGGAGCAAGTACAGCAGATGGTACAAGATAATGTGCAATCTCAGCAGGAGATGGATGCCATTTCCAAGGGCTTCAATTCGCTTACCTATTGGGGCGACCAGCCGATGACCTCTGGGCCTGCTTATCAAGGGGCGGTGGTGGTTTTCTTGGCTATTTTAGGCTTTTTCTTTGCCGAAAACAAATACCGATATTGGGTGCTAGGGGCAAGTATCCTCACGATTTTACTCGCTTGGGGGCATCATTTTGCACCACTTACGGATTTCTTTATAGATGTAGTACCTTTTTACAATAAATTCAGGGCTCCGTCTTCTATTTTAGTCATTGTGGAATTATTATTCCCTTTCATTGCGATTTTAGGATTGTATCAGTTCTATCAATCTGATAAGATAGCAAAGGAACAAAAAACGAAAACCTTGCTCTATGTTTCGGCTTCGGTTTTGGGCATTACCCTATTGCTTTTGGTTTTTGGGAAAGGGCTTTTAGGCTTTTATACCGATACCGAAAAACAATATCTTCCGCCGTATTTGCTAGATTTTTTGGTAGGCGAAAGGTATAAAATGTTCCAAGAAGATGCCATAAAAGCGGTGGTCTATGTGGCGATTACGGCAGGGGTATTATTGGCAAGTTTGAAGGGAAAACTCCATCAGAATATCGCATTGTTGGTCATTGGTTTGGTCAGTTTGCTAGATTTATGGTCGGTCAATCAGAGGT
This sequence comes from Bergeyella zoohelcum, assembly GCA_030523905.1. Classification (GTDB taxonomy): domain Bacteria; phylum Bacteroidota; class Bacteroidia; order Flavobacteriales; family Weeksellaceae; genus JAUNHO01. The sequence continues at coordinate 5,213 of JAUNHO010000069.1, read as the reverse complement.
ATCTCAATTCGTCCAATTTCGTGGATAAAACCTTTGCCGAAAACCCTTTCATTACGGAAAACTCGGATTATTTAGCCGATAAAGCTTCACAAAATACATACATCGCAGGGCTTTTGTCTCAAACGGAAATCAATAAAACGCTACAAGAAATAGCCGATAAAGACAAGGCTCATTATAGAATCTACAACCAAGCATTGGGGGCGTTCAATGAGACCAATACTTCCTATTTTAAATCCTCTATCGGTGGGTATTCAGCGGCTAAATTGAGGCGATATGATGACATTATCAACCATTATTTTTATAATAATATGGACTCGGTAAAGACCCCAAAAGTTCTCAATATGCTCAATGCCAAGTATATGATTTTTGGCGGTTCGGAAGGCGTTCAGGAGGTGCCAAATCCTAGTGCTAATGGCAATGCGTGGCTGGTTTCTGATGTGAAATGGGTACAAACCCCCAATGAGGAAATCCGAGCAATAGGCGAGGTGGATACCAAAAAAACGGCGGTCATCTTGAAGAAAGAATTTGAAAAAGAAATGAAGAACGCCAAGTTTTCGGCAGATTCTACCGCGACGATAGATTTGAAAACCTATCAACCCAATGAGCTGGTCTATCAGTCGCAGTCCCAAACGCCACAGCTGGCGGTATTTTCAGAGATTTATTATCCGTATGGCTGGAAGATTTTCATCGATGGTACGGAGCAGCCTCTCATTAGGGCAAATTATTTGCTTCGTTCGGCCATAATCCCAGCAGGTAAGCACGAAATAAAAATGATATTCCAGCCAGAAGTGATAGAAAAAGGCAAACTTTATTCCTTATTGTCTTTTGGTTTATTCTTGATATTGAGTGGTTTAGGTTTCTTTTTAGTACGAAAAAAAGAGCAAAATGGATAGGAAGAAAGTTCTCATCGTTACCTATTATTGGCCTCCTGCTGGTGGGCCGGGAGTTCAGCGGTGGCTGAAATTTGTGAAATATTTACCAGAATTTGGCTACGAACCTGTGGTTTTTATCCCTGAAAATCCATCGTATCCTATTGTAGATGAGACGCTTATAGCTGAAGTGCCTAGCCGTACGGAGATTATAAAGCAAAGAATATGGGAGCCGTACCAATGGGCAGAAAAACTGAATAAAAGGAACAAAAAATTCCGTGCTGGGCAGTTTGATGTAGGGCAGAACCAAAGCTGGAAATCTAGGCTATCCATATGGGTGCGTGGCAATTTTTTTATCCCTGATGCCAGAGTATTTTGGGTAAAACCATCGGTGAAGTTTTTAAGGAAGTATTTAGCTGAAAACCAGATAGAAACCATCATCACCACAGGGCCACCGCATTCGCTGCATCTCATAGGGCTAGGGCTAAAAAAAGAATTTCCTAGGTTGAAATGGTTGGCAGATTTCCGAGACCCTTGGACGGAGATTTCCTACTATAAACACCTGAAACTCACCCCTTGGGCAGATGCCAAACACCGAAAACTAGAACAGGCGGTCTTCCAAACGGCGGATATAACCTTGGCGACCAGCTATACCGATGCCGAAAACTTCCGAAATAAGGGAGCAAATGCCGTGTGCATTACCAATGGTTTTGATGATTCGGATTTGAAAATATCTAGCGAAACCACTTCGGAGAAATTCCAGCTGGGCTATATAGGCGTACTGGAACAGCTCCGAAATCCTGAAAATCTATGGCGAGTTTTGGCTCATCTTATTTCTGAAAATACGGCTTTTGGGCAAGATTTTCTACTGAAATTCGTGGGGCGAGTAGATGATAAAATCTTGCAACATTTGGAGCAACTGGGCTTGGGGCAGAATATCCTCAGTCTTGGCTATCTCTCTCATAATGAAGCGGTAGCAGAGATGCAAAAGTCTGATGTACTGCTCATTACCAATTTTCCTACGGAGCAATCCAAGGGGATTATACCAGGTAAGATTTTTGAATATTTGGCGACTAAAAACCGCATTCTTTCCTTTGGGGTGCCGTCTTCTGATGTGGAGAAAATCCTAAAAGAAACTGGGGCAGGTAGGCATTTTTCTTATCAAGATTTTGAAGATTTGAAGGCATTTATTCTAGAAGAATACACCAACTGGAAACAAAAAAACAGCCAAAAACCACACAATACCACAGGCGAAATCTAGCGAAACAGCTGGTAGATTTACTAGGCTCTGTATAGGGCGGTGCTATCTCTACTGGGGTTTATTGATTTTCTAATGAAACCTTGTTTCTATTGCGAAATTTATATTTTGCTTTTTATGATGAAATAGATACCGCTATCTGTCTTTTTTATTTTGTTTTGGTCTAAATAATGAGAAAAACTAACTTCTATATTCTATTTTTATATCTATGTAGCCTGTGTAGGTATAGGCTATCCAAAAATCTGTTTTTTTTTTTTTTTTTTGTAATATATTGATTTATAGTATATTATTAGTTTATTTTCTTTGGAATTATTGTTTTTTATAAAATGGTATGTTTTTTGTAGAATGTTTTGGTGTACGGGAAGAACACAAATGATGAAAAAAATGTTTGTAATCAATTAAAATTTTGTACCTTTGTACTCTTTAATCAAAATAAGGGGCTTTTGTTATTTTGTACAAGGAGAGCCAGTATTGCGAATATTGTAATAAAAATAAAAAAATAATATAAAAATACTAAAGTATGGTAAAAAAGACAATTAGTTTGTTTTCTTTGGTGTCTATGTTTTCCGCTACGCTTTTTGGGCAGACCAATAATGTGGGTGTGAATATAGAAGACCCAAACCGCAGTGCTACGATGCACATTGCGGCGTTTAATGGAAAACCTGCAAGAATTACAGCCAAAATTGCAGATGGTAAGGTTACAGGCTTTAACCTGCTAGATGGTGGCTATGGCTACAAACAAGCACCAAATGTACTAATAGTAGGTGGTGGCTCATCTGTAACTAGAGGGGCAGTGAGAGCTACGGCTACCACTACCATAGATGCAGAGGGTAGAATAACCGCTATAAACCTTACTAACGGTGGCTCTGGCTATATTAGTGAGCCTATAGTAACCCTAGTGGCAGATGGTAGCACTGGCTGGGTACTACCAAGGGTAGACCTACAAGATACTTACAATACTAAAAGCCCAGTAGATGTATCTGCTGACATACAGGGGGCTAATGGACTTTTGGTTTTTAACTCTGGTAATAATAACAACTTCC
>JAUNHO010000069.1:0-2033 GCA_030523905.1 Bergeyella zoohelcum | reverse complement strand
ACGACCAAGCACCTTATTGGTTTGATAAGAGTACACCAAAATGGTTTGAAATGGTAGATGCTAATATTACTCCTAGGGTGTCTGTATTTTCTTTTACAGGAAATGATTTGGTAAATAGTTTGAATTATCAAGGGGATTATGCAAGATTCATTAAGTCTCCATTGTTCAAAGACCCTATTTCTAACATACCAGGGGTGGAGCTAACTACAAGTGCAGGATACTATGCAGTGAAATTACCAAGGGTAGCAGCTACCTATACTATAGAGGTTTCTCTTAATATGACAACAGCCCCTACGCCAGGTAAGAATTATGCCTATAATGCAACCCAAGAATGTGTAGGGTATGGCGGTCCTGCGAGTGGAAAGCAGGAGTGTTCTAAAGATATGAATGCCGCAGGGTATAATATGATGGGGTATTTCTTGGAAATGGGGGTACTATATGCGTCTATAGGATATCAAAATGCGGATGGTTCTAATGCTAGGATAAGAAAAGAATCACCAGTGGTAGATAAAATTGGAGGACGCCATAGTGTGAGTTGGTCTACTACTATAAAGGTAACACCTAGAACTGATAATACGGCAGATCCTGTAGTAGAGTTTATGCTTGGTAGAATGGATAGAAGTACTTATTTTTTACCAGCTACTGTAATAGGAGATGGTTCATTTATTAAAATACAACAACTAAAATAATTGCAATGAAAAAAATATTTATAGCAACTAATATTCTTTTAGGACTTTGGGGAAATAGCCAAGTGATAGTAGGTCCTACGGCATCTACTGCTACGCCAAAATCTTATGCTGGGCTAGAGGTAAGGTCTGATGAAAATCTAAAACAAGGTATAGGAATACCAGTAGTAGCATTAACCGATATATCAAGCAAAACTACACCAGTGGTTAATCCAGTGGATGGAATGATGGTTTATAATATTAATAGTATTATGACTCAAGGTCTCTATGTGTGGAGCCAAAAATCTAATGAAGGGAATGGTAAGTGGGTGCAGATGGCAGATACCTCTAACATTATCTCTGCAATGCTAATGAAGACTACGGGGTCTTATGATGTACTAGAAAATTCTGCAATAGGGAATTTCGTTTCGCTGAATGATTTTAGTAAATATCAAGTAGTGCATAATGATATAGGGGCTACTTTCTCTACCGAGGGGATAACTTTACAAAAAAACTCAGGATATTTGATTACTTTGGCATTAGACCTTCAGGCAGATCCTACTTATTTAGTAGCTGGTAAGGGGATGAACGATACAGATTTGTATTTGCATAAGTATATTATAAAATTAGCAGATTCAAAAGGAAAAGTCTATGGAGTACCTATCTCTGTCTATGGCCAGTCTGTGGCAGGTAAGAGTGAAAATTCCCATTCTGTGTATGCTACTTTTTCGTTCCCTATTGTACTAGATTCCGTTACTCTTTTCCCATATATTTCTCATCAAGATGAGGGTGATGGTACTAATGATGGTAACTACTACCTAGGCGTACCAACAGGGAATACAGGTAAGATTACTGTAAAATCGGCTAGACTATATATACAAAGAGGAATATTATCACTATAATATAAAAAATATACAAAAAATGAAAAATATATACATAGCATTGTTTGCATTATTTGCAGGTGTAACTATCAATGCACAGGTGGGGATAAAAAATGATGTGGAAGACCCTACCGTATCTTCTAATACCACAGGCTATACCTACCCTGCTACTAGTGCTACACTAGATACTTATTTCTCTAAAAGAGGGGTGCTAGTACCAGAATATGATCTTAAGGTACTTGATGACTCTACTACACCAGTAGATTTCACTGCGGATAAAGTAGCAGGTAAAGTAGTAGATGGAACTATGATATTCAATAATGGTAACTCTAATACTTATCCACGCGGTTACTACATTTGGGTAACTGATAGATGGGTGTATATTCTTAATAAATCTTCTGTACCTGTACAGATGACATTAAGTGTACTTGGAGATAATATTATTATACCAGCAACTGCTGGTACTAATGTAAATTATGTATCAAAA
>JAUNHO010000068.1 GCA_030523905.1 Bergeyella zoohelcum | reverse complement strand
AATATCGGTAAGAATGAGGCTTTTTTTTGGTTTTTGATATTGGTTAATGAATTGATATGCAATGGTTAATGAATCTAAATCCAGATTAAAAGAATCGTTGATAATTAGGTTGTTTTTCACTCCATTGACGCTTTCTAGACGCATTTCCACGGCACGGAGATTATTGATTTTATCTATGATTTTTTCATTGGAAAAACCGAGTTCTTTTAGGCAGGTAATCACCGCCAAAGCATTGGAAAGAGTAGCCTCATCTCGCTGCTGTACAGGGAGTTCCAGAGTTTCGTTTTTGTATTTTATTTTGATGAGTTCGTTTGGGTTTTTATAATCCGAAAAAATATGCACATCATTATGATGTTTCAGCCCAAAGGAAATGAGTTTCTTGGTAGAGTATGTTTTTTTTATTTTACTGAATACCAAATCATTATCTCCGTTAAAAATAATAACATCACTCTTTTGAAAGAGTTTGATTTTCTCATCGATGAGTTCTTCTTCATTTCTGAAATTAAAGGAATGAGCAGTGCCAATGTGCGTTAAAATCCCGATTCTAGGCGAGAAAATCTGCTCCAAAATTTCCATTTCTTGTGGTTTGGAAATGCCTACTTCAAAGATGCCTAATTGGTGCTTTTCATTGATTTCAAGCAGGGAAATAGGAAGCCCAATTTGGGAGTTAAAACTCTTGGGCGATTTTACCACAGGAATTTCGTTCCAAAGACACTGATAAAGCCATTCTTTCACGATGGTTTTCCCATTACTTCCCGTGATACCGATGCTATTTTTGAGTGAAGAATCTGTGAAATGCCGTTTTGCCAAAGTTTGTAAAAACTGAATGCAATCTTCTACGATAACCCAGCTAATATCCTTAAAATCAGAATTATAATTCTCTGAAATAATAACCTTTACACCCTTTTCTATCGCCGAAGCAATGTATTTTTCACCAGAATTATTAGGCGTATTGATAGCGATGAAAGCCGTCTCCGAACTAGAATAAAGATTTCGGCTATCAAAAGCAATGCGACTAATGATGGCGTTAGTATCCCCAATCAGTTGAGAATCTGTGAGTTCTGCAATTTGTTTGGTGGTATAGGTCATATTTTTTAGAGATAAATTATTTTGATTAATGAGGCAAAAGCCCTAATCATTATTGAGAACTTCATTTGCAAAAACTCGTCTGCTCACGGCTTCGTAGCTATCCGTTTCGCCCAGCTGAACAAGTTCATCACTTCCAGAGATTCGCATAGAATAATTGGCAAGATTTCCTGTTTTTTTGCAGATGGCGTGTACTTTGGTTACATACTCGGCGGTTGCCATTAGGTTTGGCATTGGCCCAAAAGGTCTGCCCATATAGTCCATATCTAGCCCAGCGATGATGACTCGTTTTCCGCTGTTAGCCAGTTGGTTAGCTACTTTTACTATATCCATATCAAGAAACTGAGCCTCATCTATTGCTACTACATCGCAAGTAGAGCCTAGCAGTAGAATTTCACCTGAAGACTCCACTGGGGTACTTCTTATTTTGGTCTGGTTATGGGAGACCACATTATCATCATCATAGCGGGTATCTATTTTGGGTTTGAAGATTTCCACTCGTTGCCCTGCCATTTCTGCCCTACGGAGACGGCGGATGAGTTCTTCGGTTTTACCAGAGAACATAGAGCCACAGATGACCTCCATCCAGCCACTTTGTTTTGCGTGATTGATTGTATTTTCTAAAAACATCGTAAATTAGCCGATAATTTCAAGCCTCAAAATTAAGGAAAATTTTAATAAAATTTAATGATAATGGATATACAAAATTTGGAACAAAAACTTTTCGGTGAGTGTAAAAGTTTGATAAATAGTCTTTTAGAGTCTAATGATGTGCAAAATCTTTTAGAGAAAGAATTGCTGGTTTCTCAGTTGAAAGACAGAATGGAATTTTTGAAATACCTTAAAAACATCACTTTTGAGACAGAAAACGATACCCAATCGGAGCAAAATATTCCGTCTTTTGAGATTTTAGAGGAAGAAATTTCAGAAAAAGAAGAAATTATTTTTGATGAAAAAACCGAGCTACTTTCGTTTGAAGTTTTGGAGGAAGAGGCGGAAGAACTTTTACCAGAAATAGAGATAGAAGAAGAACCATCTGAGCCGATTTCGTTTGAAGTTTTAGAGGAGGAAGCGGAAGAAACTTTGCCAGAAGTAAAGGAAGAGAAGCAAGACAAGAAAATGAAAATGCCGAGTATAAAAGGACTTCATAATACTGCTGAAACATTATCTCTATTTGATGTGATAGAAGACGAAGTTCCCCAAAATACTACGAAACAAAAACCAGAATTTAGGCTAGATTTGAATGATAGAATTGCCTTTACCAAGATTCTTTTTTCTGGTAGCCAAGTGCAACTGAATGAAACCGTAAAGGCTCTAAATGATTGCAAAACTCTAGATGAAGCCCAAGAATATCTGAGCGAAGTCTATTATGAAAGAAACTGGGAAAAGGTAGATGAATATGCCCAAAGACTTTGGACTTTGGTGGAGAATAAATTTTTGTAAATAGGGCAAAAAATAAATCAAAATGATACAAGATATTTCACAGGTTCATCGTATATTTTTCATCGGTATTGCTGGGGTGGGTATGAGTGCCATTGCCCAGTATCTGCAAGGGATTGGCAAAGAAGTTTCGGGGAGTGATAGATATTTCCTTCCCAATGAACCCAATGACACCAAACAAAAACTGGAAAACGAGGGCATACAATGTTTCCTCCAAGATGGCTCTGGGATTACCGAAAATACAGATTTGGTGGTCGTTTCCACAGCGATAGAAGACACTGTTTTTGAGGTGAAAAAAGCCAAAGAACTCGGCATTCCTATCATTAAAAGGAGCGAACTTCTCTCCGTTATTGCCAAAAGTAAAAAGACCATTGCCGTGGCAGGAACTTCTGGGAAATCTACCACTTCCGCTATGTTGTTTCAGATTTTGCTAGACGCTGGTTTTGAGCCAAGTATCATCTCTGGGGCAGGGCTTACGAGCATCATCAAACAAGGGAAAATAGGCAATGCTGCCGTAGGAAAAGGCGATTGGCTCATCATAGAAGCCGATGAATCTGATGGCTCTGTGGTGCAGTACGAACCTGAAATCGGTCTACTTCTGAATGTGGATAAAGACCACCAAGAGATAGATGAGCTAATGAATTTATTTTCCGTTTTCAAGGCGAATACAAAGGGCTTATTCATTGTCAATCAGTCTAATAAATTGGCGAAAACACTATCTTCTGATGCAGAAAAAGATTTTGGTTTTGAAGATGAAAACGCTGGTTACAATGCCTTGAAATTCAACCAACAAGGCTTTAATTTATCTTTTGAAGTCAAAGGCAAATCGTTTCAGATGAATGCCATAGGGCAACACTCTGTGGAAAACGCTACGGCGGCCATTGCGGTGGCTCACGAGATTGGCGTGGATTTGGAAACCTGTGCCAAAAGCCTTGCAAAATACGAGGGCATCTACCGCCGTCATCAGATTTTGGGACAGAAAAACGGCATTTGGGTCATAGATGATTACGCCCACAATCCCGCCAAATGTGCCGCAAGTATCAAGGCGTGCCAACCATTGGCAGACAAAGTGGTAGCGTGGTTTCAGCCACACGGCTACGGACCTACACGATTTTTGAGAAAGGATTTTGTGGAGGAAATTTCATCAGCATTAAGGGAAAATGACGAAATATGGATGAGCGAAATTTTCTATGCAGGAGGCACGGCAACCAAAGATATTTCTGCAAATGATTTGGTGCAAGACCTTAAAAACAAAGGTAAAAATGCCTTTTTTGTGGAAGATAGAAATAAGTTTTTAGATGAGGTAAGGACTTCTTTTATAGAAAATTGCGTCCTGCTTCTGATGGGAGCGAGAGACCCAAGCTTGGAGCAATTTACCAAAGCGATTTTTGATAAAATTTAGACAAAAATATTTTTTGGATAACCAATATTTTTATATCTTTGTGGCACAAAATTTTATAAAAAAAGTAAAAAATAATGATAAAAAATTTGCATATACCAAATAAAATTCTAGGGGGGGGGTAAAAGGCTGTCGCTCTGCTGTTTATGGTGTATTAAATAGAGAAAAATTAGGTTTCGTTCCTCTCGTAGGAGCGAAGCCTTTTTTGTTGTTCCACATTGGTATAAAAATTAACGAAGTAAAACAATAAGAAATGAAAAATGTAAATTTCGCACCTTTCGTAGGAGAGAATTACGAAAAGGGAATTAATGGTAAGAAAGTCCTTATCCTTGGTGAAAGCCACTATTGGGAGGAGGAAATCTATGAAGATGCTTACGAGGATTTGAAACAAGGTGAGTATTTGGACTTTACGCAAGATGTCATAAAGTCTTATATAGACTACCAAAAAGGCAACAGAGAACACAGCCCTTGGATGAATTCTTTCACCAAATTTGCCAAAGAGTTTTATAATTGGGACGAAGAAAAAACAAATTTGATAGACTTTTGGCAATCAGTGGCGTTTTACAACTATGTGCAGTTTCCTATCTCACAAGCGAGAACTTCTCCTACGGAAGAAGAATTTACCCAAAGTGAAAAGGCTTTTTATGAAGTAGTAGAGAAGTATCAGCCCGATGTTATCATCGCTTGGGGTTGGCGTTTGTGGGGCAATATGCCTTCTACTGGGAGATTTGGAGAGCCATCGTCTGTAAATAAAGGCAAGGGAATTTATTACTACGAGGTGGCAGGTAGAGAGTATCCTATCATCGCTGTTTCTCACCCTTCTGCTCCTGGTTTTTGTTATTCAGCGTTTGAGAGCATTGAGCAGATAATGAATGCTATTTAATGAACTTGATTTTAGGGAAAGATTACATATTATCCGTAAAATGAAAAAAATAATATTATTGACATTTCTATTTTTGGGGGTTATAATACACGCACAAATAGGGAATTATGAAGTAACATCACCCGAGCTTAATATCAGAGAGTTACCTGATAAAAATAGCCAAGTAATAGGTAAATTTGCAAGAAACCAAATAGTGCAAGTAGAGGAAATTGAAGGAAATTGGGCTAAAGTGTCTTTTGTAGATGAAAATGGTAATGATAAGATTGGCTATGCTTCTATGAAATTTCTTATACCAGCGGAAGAAATAAAGAAGTCTAATAAGGATAAAACTCTTCTTTATACAATATCTATATTAGGGTTAGTTACTCTTATATTCTACATTATTGCTTTGATAAAGACTAGAAATGGAGAGATGACCACTATTGTAAACTGGTATGATTTTTTTCTGTTATGTGCTAGTTTTATCTTCCCTGTAATAGGAGTGATATTAGGGCTTCAAGAAGAGGAAAATGGACCAGGTAATCTTGGCATAGCAGGTATTGTATTAGGTGGTTTATGTTTTATAGGAAGTGCGGTATGGTCTGTAATGGAGAATAGAGATAATTATTTTCACGCTTTTTTATCTGTAATGGCAAAAGTTTTTATTGTGATAGTAATGATAGTGGTGATTTTCATAATTCTACATAATAGTATAAGACAAACAAAAAAAACTGTGAATGGTAGATCCGTATCACTATCGGTTTATGAGCAAAGAGCCCACGATAATAATAGAGCTAGAAATATAGCAATGGCAACTTCTGTTGCTGGTTTTTTAGTATTAAGCCTGATAGGAAGTCATAAAGGATAATTAATTTCAACAAAAATAATAGCTGTACATCTGAATAAACAGCTCAAAAACCGCCCTTTTTGTGGCGGTTTTTCACTTTGCAAAACAAAAGACTTTTGGCTAAGTCCTTTATTAATAGTATCTTTGGGCAAATTTATTCAATGTCTGGTATTTTATATTTTGTGCCTACGCCTGTGGGAAACTTGGAAGATATGTCGTTCAGAGCCGTGAAAACCCTGAAAGAAGTAGATTATATCCTCTGCGAAGACACACGCACTTCGGGCATTCTTTTGAAACATTATGAAATTGCTAAACCGCTGAAATCCTATCATTTACATAATGAACATCAATCCACGCAAAAGGTAATAGAAGACCTGCAAAATGGGCAGAACATCGCCCTAATTACCGATGCTGGTACACCTGCCATTTCCGACCCTGGTTTTCTCCTTGCCAGAGCCTGTGCAGATGCCGATGTAGAGATGATTTGCCTACCGGGAGCTACGGCTTTTGTACCTGCGTTGGTGGTATCTGGTTTGCCCAATAATGAGTTCCTTTTTGCTGGATTTTTACCCCAAAAAAAGGGACGACAAACCAAACTGAAACAACTCGCCGATGAGAAAAAAACCATCGTGCTGTA
>JAUNHO010000067.1:2034-6289 GCA_030523905.1 Bergeyella zoohelcum | reverse complement strand
TTTTAGCAAACGAAAAGTGGAGTTTTCTATGGGTTTTGTAAATTCTGAAAGATGGCTCAAATCATTACAAATGATAGAAAACTTGGCTTTTTCCAACTTGATTTTTTTCAGTTGAGCCAGTTTTTCCATTGCTTTGATGTTGTTAATATCACAGCCCAAGGCGTAGACCGTATCTGATGGATAGATGATGATACCGCCGTTTCGGAGCGTTTTTACCACTTCTGAAATCAAATTTTCTTGCGGATTTTCAGGGTATATTTTTAATATTTTTGTCATTTTGCAAAGATAAAGATTTTTGAAACAGTAGAAAATTCTTAAAATCAATATAATATTTATTATTTTTCCTTACCTTTGCTACTTGATATAAAATAAAATTAGATGAGCGAAAAACAATATACAGCGAGTAGTATCCAGTCTTTGGAAGGGATAGAGCACGTGAGGCTGAGACCATCTATGTACATCGGTGATGTAGGCTCCAGAGGGCTTCACCACTTGGTTTATGAGGTGGTAGATAACTCTATTGATGAGGCTTTGGCAGGGCATTGTGATACTATTACCGTTACTATTCACGAGGGGAATTCTATCACCGTTACCGATAATGGGCGTGGTATTCCTGTGGATTTTCACGAAAAAGAACAAAAATCTGCCCTTGAAGTCGTAATGACCAAGATAGGTGCTGGGGGGAAATTTGATACAGACTCCTATACGGCCCCTGGGGGGCTTCACGGTGTGGGGGTTTCCTGTGTTAATGCCCTTTCTACCGATATGACTACCACCGTGCATAGAGATGGAAAAGTCTATCAGCAAAAGTACCAAAGAGGGCGTGCGGTATCCGAAGTGGAAATGATAGGCACTAGCGATAAGAAAGGAACCGAGCAGTTTTTCCAGCCAGATGAAACTATTTTTAACGAACTAGTTTATAGTTATGATACACTGGCAGGGCGTTTGAGAGAATTATCTTTCCTTAATAAAGGTATCACGATAAAAATTACCGATGAACGCCAAAAAGATGAGAACGGACAGCCGCTTTCCGAGACTTTCCATTCCGAAGGTGGGTTGAAAGAATTTGTAGAATACATAGACGGAAACCGCGAGGGAATAATGGAAAATGTCATCTTTATGGAAGGCGAAAGAGATGATATTCCTGTGGAAGTAGCGATGAGGTATAATACCTCTTTCAGCGAAAACATTCATTCTTATGTTAATAATATCAATACCCACGAGGGAGGGACGCATTTGTCTGGTTTCCGTAGGGCTTTGACTAGGATTTTGAAAAAATATGCCGATGATTTAGGCACTCCACAAAAGGAAAAAGTAGAGATTACAGGAGATGATTTCCGCGAGGGGCTTACAGCCGTAGTTTCCGTAAAAGTTATGGAGCCACAATTCCAAGGGCAAACCAAAACTAAACTAGGAAATTCCGAAGTTTCGGGGGCTGTGGATAAGATTGTAGGGGAGATGCTTACCAATTTCTTGGAAGAAAACCCTAATGAAGCCAAGCAAATTGTTCAGAAAGTGGTTCTTGCTGCAAAAGCCCGACAAGCCGCTAAAAAAGCCCGAGAAATGGTGCAAAGAAAGTCCCCTATGGGTGGAGCAGGTTTGCCAGGTAAGTTGGCAGATTGTTCTTCCAAAGACCCAGAAATTTCCGAGATTTTCTTGGTTGAGGGAGACTCCGCTGGTGGTACGGCAAAGCAGGGTAGGGATAGACATTTCCAAGCAATTTTGCCTTTAAGAGGTAAAATCTTAAATGTGGAAAAATCTATGCTCCATAAAGTCTATGAAAATGATGAAATTAAAAATATCTATACCGCTCTTGGGGTTTCTGTGGGAACAGAAGAAGATAGCAAGGCTTTGAATTTGAGTAAGTTAAGGTATCATAAAGTTGTCATAATGACCGATGCCGATGTAGATGGTTCGCATATTTCTACGCTTATTCTTACATTCTTCTTCCGTTATATGAAAGAACTTATAGAGCAAGGTTATGTTTATATTGCATCACCGCCACTTTATTTATTAAAGAGAGGAAATAAAAAAATCTATGCGTGGAACGAAAAAGAGCGTGAAGAAAAAACTCTGGAAATGGCAACCGATGGTAGAGGCGTAGAGGTTCAACGCTATAAAGGTCTCGGAGAGATGAATGCAGAGCAACTCTGGGAAACTACCTTGAACCCTGAAAATAGAATCCTAAAACAGGTAACTATAGAAAATGCAGGTGAAGCAGACCGCGTATTCTCTATGCTGATGGGGGATGAGGTGCCTCCAAGAAGAGAGTTTATAGAGAAAAATGCTGTTTATGCCAATATTGATGCGTAGCATTTTATATTTATAGATAAAAAATGAGTTCGTTATTTTAATAGCGAACTCATTTTTATTATTGCATTCCGAAAATTTTCAAAGCGTTATCAGTAGTGATTTTATCAATGGTTTCAAAATCTGTGTTGTAAATATCTACTAATTTCCCAGCGATGAGGTCAAGATAGGCACTTTCGTTGCGTTTTCCTCTATGCGGAACAGGAGCAAGGTAAGGGCTATCGGTTTCCAAAACAATTTTTTCTAGTGGAATCTCGTGTAAAAACTGGTCTATTTTTCCGTTTTTGAAGGTGACAACTCCACCAATTCCTAATGAAAACCCAAGATTAATAGCGTGTTTTGCTTGTTCTAAATCACCAGAAAAACAATGGAAAATACCGCGTAAATTGGGGTGTTTTTTACCTTCAAGTACCTCAAAAGTTTCGTCAAAACTAGCCCTTGTATGGATTACGATGGGGAGGTTTCGTTCTATTGCCCAGTCAATTTGTTGTTCAAAAGCCTTCACCTGAATATCTAGGGTAGATTGCTCCCAATATAAATCAATCCCAATTTCGCCAATGGCACAAAAATTCCTTTTTTCTAAATGATTTTTCACTATTTCTAGTTCATTTTCCCAAGTTTCAGGTTTTACCGAGCAAGGGTGTAGCCCCATCATTGCAAAAATTTGTTTCGGAAATTGCTCTTCCAAATCCAGCATTTTTTGGTGAGTTTCGCTATCTATTGCAGGTAGAAAAAAATGGGTAACGCCTTTATTGATAGCATTTTGTATTGCTTCATTTCGGTCGGTATTAAAATCATCAGAATAGAGATGCGTATGTGTGTCAATCATAAAATTGGATAAAAATTAAGATGCAAATTTAGTTAAATTAGAGAATACTTGATAATGGATTTCGGATTCGTGCCTGATTATTAAGCAAAAATCCTTACTTTTGTAGATATTTTTTTGATTATGATTTTATCAATGACGGGCTTCGGAAGAGCCGAAGGAGTATTTGACGGAAAAAAAATAACGATAGATATTAAGTCCCTCAATAGCAAGGGGTTAGATTTAGGTTTGAAACTCCCAGTGAGATACAGAGAAAAGGAGTTTGATATTCGTAAAATGCTGAATGATAGTATTTTAAGAGGTAAAGTGGATTGCTATATCAACCTTGAAGTATTAGATGGAAATTCGGAGGTAAAGATTAACCAAAATTTGATTCGTTCTTATATGGAATCTTTAAGAGAATGTGCCCCCGATGCTCCTGATTTTGAGTATCTTAAAATGGCTGTACGAATGCCAGAGGCTATATCATCAAAGACGGAGGAACTAGATGAGAAAGAATGGCAATTTTTGGTAAAATTAATAGATGAAGCCGTAGGTAAATTCTCCGAATTTAGAAAAACAGAGGGCGGTATTTTACAAAAAGAATTACAAAATAGCATCAATAATATTGTTCAATTTTTGGCAGAAGTAGAGCCTTATGAGGCAGAGAGAATGACCGCCGTGAAAGACCGCTATGAGAAAACATTGAGCGAGTTTCAGACCATAGATGAGACGCGTTTTTATCAAGAAATGGCGTATTATACGGAGAAACTAGATGTTTCGGAGGAGAAGGTTCGGCTTACCCAGCATTTGAAATATTATACCGAAGTGATGGAAAATGAGACCTTTAATGGTAAAAAATTAGGCTTTATTGCACAGGAAATCGGTAGGGAAATCAATACTTTGGGGTCAAAGGCGAATCACGCTGAAATCCAAAAATTAGTGGTAAAAATGAAAGATGATTTGGAGAAAATAAAAGAGCAAACCTTGAATGTATTATAAAAAATGAATAAAGTTATCATATTTTCAGCACCATCTGGAAGTGGAAAAACCACTTTGGTGAAACATATTTTGGGGCTGTTTCCGCAGTTGGCATTTTCCATTTCTTGTACTACTAGGCAACCGCGTGGTGAGGAGAAA
>JAUNHO010000067.1:0-2002 GCA_030523905.1 Bergeyella zoohelcum | reverse complement strand
TGAGTTTCGCCAAAAAATCTCCGAAAACGCCTTTGTGGAATATGAGGAAGTCTATACCGATAAGTATTATGGTACGCTGAAAACCGAAGTGGAACGCATCTGGAATGAGGGTAAAATAGTGATTTTTGATGTAGATGTAAAGGGAGGTGTATCGCTGAAAAATTATTTTGGTGAGAAGGCGATGTCGGTTTTCATTATGCCGCCATCTGTGGAAGAGCTAGAACGCCGTTTGATAGGTAGAAATACCGATGATGCCGAGACCATAAAAACCCGTGTGGCAAAGGCAGAAGAGGAATTGGCTTATCAGAAGTTTTTTGATGAAATTATCATCAATGATGATTTGGAAATAGCAAAAAAGACAACGGAAAATCTCGTAAAAACTTTTTCTGAAAAATAGAAGATTTACGGAATTTACAAACAAAATTTTAATAAAAAAACACCAAATGGGTATTATAGAAAGACCTTTTGAGAGAAAAATTATAGATTTGAAAGATGTTTTTATTCCCTACGGAGATGATTTGATAAAGGAAATCCGCCAACTGAAAGTAGAAAAAGGAATAAAAATCTATGCAGAAGAACCCATTTCTACTGATTTGGAAATCAATGATTTATGTGATTTCGTAGGAGAAGGAGCAAAAATTTTAGATGCTGTCAATAGGGAACAAGCAGGGCGATTATTGTTTCGTTCATCAAAAACGATGGCACATACTATAAAAAAAATGTATCCCAAAAAGAAGATTATTTTTTCCGATCCTAAAAAAAATGTTTTGGAAGATTTATACCTTTGTTTGAAATACGAACTTCCAGAGATAGACGAGCAACCAGAGGTAAAACCCATCACTAAAATCTTTTTGGAAGATGTAAAAATCTATGCCTACCACGGCGTTCTCCCAGAGGAGCAAAAAATAGGAACTTATTACCTTGTGAATGCGGAGTTTCATACCGATTTTTCTTCGGCAATGGAAACGGATAATTTGCAAGATACCATAAGCTACGCCGACCTAAATGATATGATACACGCTGAAATGAAAACACCATCTCAACTGATGGAGCATATACTGGGGCGGATACTAAAACGAATAGAAAATGATTTCCCAACAATCACTTATACCAAACTGAAAATCACCAAAATAGCACCTCCGATGCAAGGTGAAATGAAAGGAGCTTCGGTAGAGGTAGCAAGGTATTTCTAAAAAGTGAAATAAAGTGTAATTATAAGAATATCAATAAGATATAAAATAGATAAAATGTTTTCAAAAATAGTAATCCATAGAGTAGGGAATAAAATTAATAACGAAAACCTATTCATTTCGCAGGAAGAATTACAGCTGGAAGAGGATATGAAGGAACTCTTGGTAGAGCATTTTCTATCAGCGTTCAAATCAGAGGAGCAGTTTCATTTTTATAGTGATTCTTACTTGGTGAATAACCCTGTATTTAGTTCAGTATCAGAGATTTTTGAGGATAAGGACAAATTTCTTTGGGAAAGCGAAAATATAGCCAAACATCTATATGAAGCGGCTGAAAATACGCGTGTTCAGGGTGGAGATTTATTTGTGGTTTATTTTGATGGAGATGAAGAAAATGATGAAAAAATAGATAAAATAGGAATTTTCAAAATGGAAAAAAAAGAGCCGTTTTTGAAGATTTTTCCCAATTCGGAAGACGCCTATCAGTTGGAGAAAGATTATGGAATTTCTTTGTCAAAACTAGATAAAGGGGCGATTATTTACAATATTAATAAGGAGGACGGCTATGCCCTTTCCGTGGTGGATAATAATAAAAACGGAGATGCCTACTATTGGTTTGAAGATTTTCTAAAAGTGAAGCAACGGACTGATGATTATTTCCATACTCAGGAGACGCTTTCCGTTTATAAAGACTACATTACCAAGCAGTTGCCTACCGAGTTTGAGGTTACAAAAGCAGACCAAGCTGATTTTCTCAATCGTTCTATCAATTTTTTTAAGGAGAAAGAGCGGTTTGATTTTGATGAATTTAA
>JAUNHO010000066.1 GCA_030523905.1 Bergeyella zoohelcum | reverse complement strand
TATTTTTGTTTTGGCTCACAAAAAACTGCCAACCAGTGCGAGTATCGATGTGGTGCTTATGCTCATCGCTCCGTTTCTGATGTACATTTCGGCAGAGGTGGTTCACGCCTCGGGGGTTATGTCGGTGGTTTGCGGTGGGCTTTATCTTTCATACCGAAGCATTCATATTTTTAATAGCGAAACAAGATTGATGGGGCATAGCGTGTGGAATAGTTTAACATTTTTGCTCAACGGATTTGTGTTTCTGCTCATCGGTTTGGATTTGAGCGAAATTATTTCCGAATTACAAAAAGACAAAATTGATTTAATTCAGGCAACGATTTACGGCATTGGAATCACCCTACTTTTAATGGTGGTAAGAATTGCCGTGGCGTATGTGGCGGTGTATATCAGCAAGTTAATGAGCCGATTTATCACCGTTGCCGATACCAGACACCCTGGTAAAGGAGCTCCGCTGGTACTCGGCTGGGCAGGGATGCGAGGCGTGGTTTCGCTGGCAGCGGCACTTTCCATTCCGCTTACTTTGGAAAACGGTGAGGCGTTCCCAATGCGAAGTTTGATTCTGTATATTACTTTCGTGGTGATTTTTTTAACACTTGTGATTCAAGGACTTACCCTTCCGATGATTATCAAAAAGGTGAAGTTCATAGACTTTGGCGACCATTGGAACGAAGAAGAAACCAATAGTTTTATTCAGAAAGAATTGGCGAAAGATAGTTTGAATTTTGTGAAAGGTTATTGCAATGAAAAATTGGCAAATTCAGAAAGATTCAGCCGATTGATAAATTTTTGGCACCACACTCTTGAAACCGAAGACAAACACCATAGTTTTTTCACCGAAGAAGAGCGAAAAATGTATTTGGAAGTTTTGGAGCATCAGCAGTTATTTTTGTGGGAACTCAACACCAAACACGCCAATATAGACGAGGAACAAATCAATAAATACATCCATCGTATTGACCTTGAAAAGGAAAGAATCCGCTTGGAAAGTGAGCATTAATTTTTTAGAAATCATAATATAATTAAATAGAGATAAAATGAAAAAATCAGTATTTATGGCGGTTTTTGCCGCATTAGTAGTTTCGTGTAAAGATTGTCCGAAACAAGAACAGCAACAACCAAACGCAACGCAAACAACGCAAGTGGCGGTAGAAGAGGAACTTACGCTCATCGGCAAGGAAGCGGTTTTGGAGTACCCAACGATGAAAGCCGAAGTGAAGTATCTCTCTGAAAATCAGCTTTATTGGAAGACCACCGACAACGCCACCCAAGCCACCGCCGAAGGCACGGAAACGCTTTCGTACAAACGCCTAAACGCAACGCAGTTTTTCCTAAACTGGGTGGAAAAAGACGGTACAACTGTAAGCAAAGTAGTTGATTTAAAGGCAAATAAAGTGTATGCTTACCTTACCTATGCCGATGCCAAAGGACGCGGAGGACGCACCGCTGATTTTATAGAAGGAAATATCGTAAGCGTGAAATAATATATATATTCCTCGCAATGAAAAGGTAATGATAGTAAATACTCAATGGACTCAATTCAAAACAATCTTGCCGAATTTTTGAATAAACCAATGAAAAAACAAATAGATTTTGTAGTGCCGTGCTACAACGAAGGGGCAAATGTGGTGGCTTTATATAAAGCCATTCAAGAGATTTTCTGTCAAAAATCCCTTGAAAATTACACCTATCATCTCATTTTCGTGAATGATGGTAGTAGCGATGATACTTTAACCCATCTAAAAGAGTTGAGCGAGAGAGATACACGGGTAAAATACCTTTCTTTTTCTCGGAATTTTGGGCATCAGTTGGCGGTAAAGGCTGGGCTAGACCACGCTTTTGGCGATGCCGTTATTTCTATGGATGCCGATTTGCAACACCCTCCGCAGCTTATTCCCGAACTGGTTCAGCAATGGGAAAATGGCAATGATGTGGTGGTTACCATTCGCTCTTATGGTGAGGAAATTGATAGGAAAAAACAGCAGTCGTCCAGTCTTTTTTACAAGATTCTGAATCTGATTTCTGATGTAGAAATAAAGGAAGGGGCGGCAGATTTTCGCCTTTTGGATAGAAAAGTGGTGGAGGTTCTCCGTACGATGAAAGAAGACGAGCCTTTCCTGCGTGGTATGGTGCCTTGGGTGGGGTTTAGGCAAACTTACATTCCGTATGTGGCACAGGCTCGGTACTCTGGTGAGACCAAATATACCCTCAAAAAGATGCTTCAGTTGGCACTTTCTGGGGCAACGGCATTCAGTGTGAAACCGCTTTATTTTGCTGTGTATTTGGGGTTTGTCTTCGCTACTTTGCCTTTGTTTTATATTCCTTATGTGTTGTGGGCGTTTCTTCGTGGAACCGAGATTTCGGGCTGGGCATCGCTGATTATGACCATCGTATTTTTGGGCGGTTTGCAACTTATTATTTTGGGGATTATTGGGATATACATTGGTAAGATTTTCAAACAAACGAAAGACCGCCCAAGCTATATCATTAAAGAAAATAATTTCAATTAATAATAATAGCATACCGCTTATTGCTGTTTTATGTATCTTTGCCTTTAATAATAAATTAAGAATG
This sequence comes from Bergeyella zoohelcum, assembly GCA_030523905.1. Taxonomy (GTDB): domain Bacteria; phylum Bacteroidota; class Bacteroidia; order Flavobacteriales; family Weeksellaceae; genus JAUNHO01. The sequence goes on along the minus strand of JAUNHO010000066.1, from coordinate 3,719 downwards.
ATTTTACTTTCGTTTGATATAGAGGAATTTGATATGCCGTTGGAGTATGGCGGGGAAATTCCGTTTCAGGAGCAGATTTCTGTTTCACAAAAAGGCTTGGAAAAGATTTTAGATTTACTCAAAAAGCATAATGCCAAGGCTACTTTTTTTTCTACGGTGGTCTTTGCGGAGAATAGCAAGGATTTGGTAGAGAGATTATTGTCGGAAGGACACGAACTGGCATCGCATACCTATTATCATTCGCAATTCAAGGTAGAGGATTTGCAAACTTCTAAAAATCGTTTGGAGGAGCTTTTCTCCACCGAAGTAGTGGGACTAAGAATGCCGAGAATGTCGCCAGTAGCCCAGACCGATGTAGAAGAGGCAGGATATGCGTATAATTCCTCTATTAACCCTACTTTTTTACATAGTAGATACAATAATTTGGGCGTTTCGCGGAGGTATTTTTATCAGGGGAAAGTGTTGCAAATTCCTGCTTCTGTATCGCCGATGAGGTTGCCGTTGTTCTGGCTCAGTTTTCATAATTTTCCAGTGAAATTTTATCGTTTTTTGGCTCAAAATGCCTTGAAAAAAGATGGATATTTGAATATTTATTTTCACCCTTGGGAGTTTTCGGAAATTAGAAATCCGAAATATAAATTGCCCAATTTCACGACCAAAAATACAGGTGAAGAAATGGTGCAGAGGTTTGATGAATTTCTCGGTTGGGTAGGCAGTAAAGGCTATCCGTTTGGGACTTTCAAGGAGTTTATTTCAAAAATTGGTAATGTATAACAGACTAAACTGATAAACAATGAAAATAGCCTACGATGCTAAACGATTTTTCCATAATGCCTCTGGTTTGGGGAATTATTCCCGCGATTTGGTGAGGATTTTAGCAGAATATTACCCTGAAAATCAGTATTATCTTTTGGCGAAAAACAAAAGCGAGAGAGGTGCGGAGATTTTGTCCCAGCCGAATGTTTTTTATCAATCCATTAGTAAAGGATTTTTGGAACGCCAACTGAGAATGGGGCAAGACGCACAGCAACTGGAAGCGGATATTTTCCACGGATTATCTGGGGAATTGCCCTTGAAATGGAGTGATAAAAAAATAAAAAAAATAGTAACCATTCACGATTTGATTTTTGAACGCTATCCGCAGTTTTATTCTTTTTTTGATAGGAAAATTCACTTTTGGAAGTTCAAAAAAGCGGCAGAAATGGCAGATTTGGTCATCGCAATTTCGGAGCAAACCAAACGCGATATAGTTGATTTTCTAAACATTCCAGAGGAGAAAATCCGCGTGGTGTATCAGGGTTGTCATCAGGCGTTTAAGGAAGAGCCGAGCGAGGATTTTTTATCTCAAATTCGTGATAAGTTTCATTTGCCAGAACGATTTATCCTAAATATAGGCACGATAGAGGAACGGAAAAATTTATTATCCGTAGTGAAAGCATTGGCAGGGGAGAAAATTCCGCTGGTGGTGGTGGGTAAGAAGACTGAATATTACAAGAAAGTGGAGCGAGAAATCGTAAAAAGTGGGGTAGAGGTTCATTTCTTACAAGGCGTTTCTATGCAAGAGTTGGCAGGGATTTATCGTTTGGCGGATATTTTTATTTATCCGAGTTTGTTTGAAGGTTTTGGCATTCCTGTGATAGAGGCTTTGTTTTCGGAAACTGCCGTTATTACGAGCAATTGCAGTTGTCTCCCAGAGGCTGGCGGTGCGGATTCTGTTTATATCAACCCGAGAGATGTGGCAGACATTAAGGCGAAAATAAAATTCCTTTGGGATAATGAAAGTGAACGCAAGAGAAGAGCCGAAAAAGGCTTGGCGTTTGTACAGAAATTTAATGATGAAAAAATCGCAAAGGATTTAATGAAAATTTATGAAGAAGTCCTGAAAAACTGAAAATTTATACTTTTGTAATATGGAAAAAGTAGCATTTATTATTAATCCGTTTTCGGCAAAGAAAAACTATCATTCCTTTTTGGAAAGCCTTAAAAAAAAGGTGGAAAATCCGTTGTATTATATTTCGGAATCTATAAAAGGAACCGATGAATTTATTGAAAAAAATAGAGATAAGGTAGAGGTCTTCGTGGCAGTGGGAGGGGACGGCACGATTTCTACGATTGCCCAAAATTTAATCCACACGGACAAGATTTTGGCGATTTTCCCTGCGGGTTCGGGCAATGGTTTTGCTAATGAGAATGATTTTTCTAAAAATATAGATGATTTATTGGCTAAAATACAGCGTAGAGATTCTCATTGGATTGATACTTTTACCATTAACGATCGATTTTCCATTAATGTCTCTGGCGTAGGTTTTGATGGTGAAGTAGTGAAAGATTTTGAAAAAACAAGTAGAGGTTTTGCGAATTATATAAAAGTTTGCATTAAAACTTTCTTTCGTTATAAATCTATTTCTATTAGTTTCAAAGATGAACAATACCAAAAACATAGCGGAAAATATATGATGCTAGATATAGCGAATACCCGCCAGTTTGGGAATAATGCCTACATTGCACCAAAGGCAAGTAAAACAGATGGCTTGGTAGATGTGGTTTTGGTAAGGAAGTTTCCGCTGTGGTACGCACCGCTATTTGCATTCCGAATGTTTTCTAAAAGGCTTAAAACAGATGCGTTTGTAACTTATATTAGGGCTTCGGAAATAGAGTTTTCAGCGGATACTAGTAACTGGCATATTGATGGAGAGTATGCTGAAATTCAGTCGCCTATATCGGTAAAAGTACTACCAAAAAGTTTGAGAATTTTGAAATAAAAGCATAAAAAAGGCTACTAAATGTAGCCCTTTTTGTTATTGAATATACTCATCAATAGCGGCGATAGCCTCTTTCGTTTGGTTTGGTTCCAATTTCATTAGTTGGTCGTACAGATAAGTATCTTTTACATCTGGTTTTACGGTTAGCCCAGTCTTTTTAGCCATTTCATCGTCCCATTTTTTACGAACTACTTTCCAGAAATTAGCATATTCTTTCCAGTAATCTTCTGCGATTTTACACTTGCTATCTTCTACTTTTTTGTAGTACTGAAGCCCTTTTTCTTCTGCGATTACTTCATCTGCTTTTCCATCTACACGAAGAACTTTTCTGTTGTCTTGGTCGTGCAACCAGCCCCATTTGAAGATTTCTTGGCGGTTGGTTCTATCCAATACATTGTAATCATTTCTTGTAGTATATTCTCTTCTTGGAAGCGGAGCATCAGTAGTGTTTTCCCAGTAGTGTTTTCCATCTACATGCACCCAAGTTGCTGTACCAGAGTATCTTGGAGCGTCATCTACCTGATAGACAATCTGCGTCCATTGTCCTTTTACATCTTTCGGGTTGAGTTTTTTGTAGTTCCAGTGAGTTCCTTTGTCAAATAGAAGCAAATCGGTGTTTTCATACAACCAATCTTGTCTCCAATGCTTTACGATAGCGTGTTTTCCTTTTCCTTTTGGATTCACGATAAGAATGTGCTGAAGAACAATCTTGTTTGGAGATTCTTCCACAACATCAATCCATTCCAAACCGCCAGAAAGGTGGTCTTTATGCTTTACATAGCCTTCTTTCGGAGAGAAAGTCTCTGCAAAGTTGAATGACACATCGTAGCAACCCGTCATTGCTTTAATTGCTTTGATGTCTTCTTGTTTGTTTTGTGCATTAGCACCGATTCCCAAGGCGATAAACGCCGCTAATAATACTTGTTTTTTCATAACACAAAAGTATTTACGATTAAA
>JAUNHO010000065.1 GCA_030523905.1 Bergeyella zoohelcum | reverse complement strand
AAGTCAGTTGGTTATATTTTAGTTATAAATCATTATATTTTAATAATAAAGACTTATTGATAATGAATAAAAAAGAAAATCTATCCTCTTCTCACACAATTGTAATTAGAGATATTATATTTTCTTCTACCCCTTTCTTTTCTTATGTTCAAAAATATCTTTTATAATATTTTCGCTTTTATTGATGACAATAGAGCCACTAGGTATATCTTTATAAATCGTACAACCAGATCCTATAATAACATTATCACCTATGGTAACTCCTTTCAAAATGGTTACATTACTATATATTTTTACATTTTTACCAATTATAATTGGTGCTGTTTCAAAATCTCTAATTTTCCATTCGTATTCAGGCTCTGTCACATAAGCATGGTTATGATCATAAAGTTTGGAACCTTCTCCTATCCAAGAATTTTCTCCTATTATTATTTTTTCTAGACAATTAATAGATGTGTATTGGCTTAGATATACATTTTTCTCCATTATGAGGGTTGCTCCTTCATTCATTCTAATAGCATTGTTATCTCTCCAGCTCACATTTTCTTTTATTACTAAAGATTTGATATTAGGGTGAATTTGTAAATAGGTATTTCTTCCTACTTCTACTGATGGATTTACATTTCCTTTGCCTAACGATACAAGCTGAATCTTTGTATGCTCTATTTTTATTCTTTCTAATATTTTTGGTATCAGTATAAGAAATTTTAGAATTATTTTTTTCATTTTTTTCTTATTAAAAACTATTTTCCACTTCTTCTCTTATATGAATATGATTATTTTTTCAATAGTATCAAATAATTTTTCTTTCGATATTCAATACCTTAATCATATATTCTTTAATTAATATTTCCCAGACTTCAAAATCTGGTTGAGGTAGTCTATCACGAGTTGTTTTTCTTGGTCGGTTAGCTGGGCCTCTGGGTGCTGTGCGATGTAACCAGCTAGGGGCATTCGGTTTTGCTCTATATCAGCTACAGAGTTTCTCAGCATTCCTTCCTTTAAGTCCTGATTATAGGTACCCCATTCGGAGAAGTTGAGATGCTTTCTTCCCTTATTGATATGATGCTTTACCGACCACGAAATGGGTGCCACAAAAGCATAACGAGGGTAAATGGTCTCGTTGGAATGGCAATCATAGCACGCCTTTCGGAGGATTTGCTCTACCTCTTTCGGTGTTTTGAAAATATGTGCAAAATTATTGCTCGTTTGCACTGGCGGATTCGTCCTATCCACAGGAATGAACTGCACCAATGCAAACACTACAACAATATAAAGTGCTATTTTCAAAGCCTTTTTCATCTTAATCAACTCCTTTTCTGATTATTTCTATTGGTTAAAATCTACCTCGGAGCCAGAATTAATATTTTGGTTAATATCTTCCTCTACTTTTTTACCATTAGAAGGTCTACCTGTCTCCACTGGTTTTTCTATAATAGGGTTTTTCAGCTCATCGAGGGTTTGTAGTCCGCCCTCATCGCCATATCCACCACCGAAGCCTTGCAGTTCGGAACATCCATCTGACCAGTCGGACGGCTTCACAAATTTATCATCAGGCGAAATACCGAGCGTTTTATCTGCCCATACTTTCTTCATATAGATAGCCCAGATAGGGAGTGCCATTTTCGCACCTTGTCCCTCGCCAGTACTACGGAAGTGCGTGGCTCTATCTTCCCAGCCTACCCATACACCAGTGGTGAGATTAGGCGTCATACCAATGAACCAACCATCGGAGTTATTTTGCGTAGTACCAGTCTTGGCAGCAATCTCTACATCTTTAGAGATACCTCTTCTAGAAAGTTCGCCAGATGCAGTTCCGTACGCCGATACGCCTTTCATCATCTCAATCATTGCATAGGCATAGGTTTCGTTCATTACTTCTTTTACCTCTGGTTTCATTTCTTTTATTACTCGTCCATTGGCATCTTCTATACGCCATATCATCTCTGGTTTGGTATAATTACCGAAATTTGCAAAGGTACTATATGCCCCAAGCATTTCATAAATAGTAATATCCGAAGACCCCAAAGCAATGGTGTTATTACGAGGCATTTCGCTCTCTACACCTAAATCTCTTGCTAATTGAATCACTTTATCTACCCCTACCTGATCTATCAACCTAACGGCAATAGGGTTTTTGGAATGAGCCAAACCATCTTTTATCGCCAACATTCCGCCACTACCTACTACACGCCAAGAGCCTTTGGTATATGTTCCGTTGGAAACTGGCGAACAAGGTGTCATTCCAAGATTCATAATTGCAGCCGCATATACGAATGGCTTAAAGGTAGAACCTACCTGTCTTTTCCCTTGCTTGATATGGTCATACTGGAAGTGTTGCCAGTTGATACCACCTACCCAGGCTTTTATCTCTCCTGTACCTGGGTTCATAGACATTAGCCCTGCTTGTGCAATTTGCTTATGGTATCTGATGGAATCATATGGAGACATCTCTACCTCCTCTTCTCCTGCCCAAGTGAAACGCGTGGTTTTAATCGGTTTTTTGAACTCCATCATTATAGAATCCTCTGAAACACCAGCATTTGCTAGTTGCTTATATCTCCCCGTTCGCTTCATTGCTTGTAGCATTATTTTATCTGCATTATCCTGAGAAATATCATAGAATGGGCGGTTTTTTCTGCCTTTTTGTTCAGCATCAAAACGCCTTTGCAAATCGGTAAGATGCTCTTTCATAGCCTCTTCTGCGTATTTCTGCATTTTAGAATCTAGCGTCACATAGATTTTGAGACCATCACGGAAAAGATTGAGTTTTTTGCCTGTTTTCTTTTCGTGTTCCTTCAAAATTTGGTCTATTTCTTTTCTCAAATAAAATTTATAATAAGCCGAGTATCCACCCTCATCTATGGTTTTGATTGGGTGATAATCTACCTTAATAGGCGTATCTACGGCTCTTTGGTAAGTGCTTTGGTCTATATAGCCTGTTTCTAGCATCTGTTGTAAAACCACATCTCTCCTTTTCTTTGCTCTCTCCACATTTCGTAGAGGGTTATTAGCAATAGGAGCTTCTAGCATTGCCACAAACATCGCTGCTTCGGGGAGGGTAAGGTCTTTTGTTTTTTTATTAAAATAAATTTTTGATGCCATCTCTATCCCGTTGGCATTATAAGTAAAATCAAATTTATTGAAATAAAGCGTGATGATTTCCTCTTTGGTATAGCGTTTTTCAAGACTCACGGCTACTACCCATTCTTTCAGTTTTTGGAAAACCCTTTGCACCTTATTTTGCGATGCCGTACCTGTGAAGAGTAGTTTTGCCAACTGCTGGGTAATGGTAGAGCCACCACCTCTATTTCCTTGGAAATATACCGCACGAAGTACAGATTTCAAATCTATCCCTGAATGCTCCTTGAAACGCTCGTCTTCCTTTGCCTGAAGGGCATAAACCAAATGTGGTGGTAAGTCTTTGAATGTTACTGGCTGTGTTTTTTCCTTCTCAAATTTTCCTAAAAGAACCCCATCAGAAGAATAAATCTCTGATGCCACATAGATGTCTGGGTTTTCCAGCTCTTGTACATCTGGCATCTCTCCCAGTAGCCCTTGGGACACTGCAAAAAACAAACCAGACACACCCACAACAAACGCCAATAGACCTATCCAAATAAAGGCAATCCATTTGCGGTATCCTGTATTTTTCTTCTTCTTCGGAGGAAGCGGAAATGTTTTTGTATTTTTTTTATTATCCATATTTATGGTTTTGCTAATTCTATTTTTATACCTATATCTTCTATCCCTACAAGGGTATCTTTACGCATTGCCTGCTGTACCTCTACCACATACTGCCCCTGCTCCAAGGCTGTCCCTGTTTTATACTGAAATAATATCTCTTTGGTATCGCCAAAGCCCTTGCCTAGCCACCCTCCGTTGGGTTTTGCTAAAATATAATTAAGCGTATCGGTAGTGGTAGGTTTTGTGCCTTTTTTGTAGATTTTACCAAAAACACGCAAGTTGGTGAAAGGGTAATCATTATTATTCCTTACGACAAATATAATATTTTTAGGCGTATGAGTGTCCTTTACTTCAAACTGAAATTTTTGGATATTATTCTTCTCCCAGTTTCCGTCCAAGGCGTTCATATAGACCTCTTCACTTGAAAACTGACAACCCACCAATGCAAAAAAACTTAAAAAAGCGACCCAACTTCTACTCATTATTATTTTTTTTAGGGTTATTCCTTTTGAAATTTTTTCTCGGTTTGCCATTATTATCATTCTTTCTTTCGGTATTGCGGTCGTTTTGCTGATTTTTATTTTGCTGATTGGCATTTTTCCTTTGGTTATCAGGCATTCGCTTATTGTTTTTATTATTTCGTTTGCGTTCCTGCCTTTCTTTTTTCTCAAAACGATCAGCACTGCTTTCTTGGATTAAATCCACAGATTTCAATGCCGAAGCCTCCTCCGTTACTAAATCTTCCAACGCCTCCGACTTCTCTCCTTTAGCATTCTTTTTTATCTGCTGTTTTACCTTATCTATTTCCACACCATACCACGCCATAGGGTTTTCGGTATAAGCAAACCACATTTTCTTCTTGAAAACATCTATTTTAATGCAGAAAGCCTTGCCTTTTTCGGTATCCAAAACGGTATTTGATGGCGGAAAACCAGAAAGTGCATCAAGATAGGAATCCAACTCAAAATTGAGACAGCATTTAAGTTTGCCACATTGCCCCGCCAATTTCTGAGGGTTAATACTAAGTTGCTGATAACGAGCCGCATTGGTATTAACCGAACGGAAATCCGTAAGCCAAGATGAGCAACACAACTCCCTTCCGCAAGAGCCTATCCCACCAATTTTTGAGGCCTCTTGCCTGAACCCAATCTGCTTCATATCTATCTTCGTCTTGAAGAGATTTGCAAATTCTTTTATCAGTTGGCGAAAATCTATACGGCTATCCGCAGTGTAGTAGAAAGTAGCTTTTGAGGCATCTCCCTGATACTCCACATCGGTTATTTTCATTTGTAGCCCTAGTTTTGCGGCGATGATTTTAGCCTCACGCTTCACATCGTTTTCTTTTTCACGAGCTTGTCGCCATATTTCCACATCTTTTTGGTGGGCTACTCTATATATTTTCAGAGCCTGTTCGGTCTGGAATTTCTTCTTTTTCATCTGGATTTTCACCAGTTCGCCAGTGAGGCTCACTACGCCTACATCATAGCCAGGGCTAGCTTCTACGGTTACTATACTACCTATATGCAATGGCAGATTGTGTATATTTTTATAAAAAGATTTTCTATCATTTTTGAATCTTATTTCCACATACTGCTCTTCGTCTCTTTGTGAAGGATTTTGCACATTGGAAAGCCAGTCAAAAACGCTTAGTTTATAGCTATTACCGCAGATGTCTACGCTCTCGCAGCCCGTAGCAGATTTCGTTCCACACGAATGTTCCGTGCTCCCAGATGTTTTACATCCACAACTCATATTTCCTTATATTTTATTTATGATTAAATTCTTGCAAATTTAGTATATTTTTATCTAATATAGATTTTCTTTTTTCAAACTTTATATTTTTCCTTTCCAAAAACCATATTTCTATTCTGTTTTTTTTCACATAATCCGCACCAATATCATATCTTTGCCCCAAAAATCATAAATAAAATGAAAGACATCATTACCCCCCAAGAATGGATTGAAAATTGGCAAGCCAACCGCCGACTAACACGCAAAGTTATAGAAGCTTTTCCAGAGAAAGATTTGTTTGAATTCTCCATAGGAGGAATGCGTCCTTTTTCCTGTATGATAGATGAATTATTATTCATTGCCGATTCTGCAATTAAGCAATTTACTGAAAATGAAGCAATTCCTTTTTCTGACCATAAAGGATATGCAGGAAAAACTAAAAACGAAATTTTAGAAAACTGGGACAAAACCACTTCTCTGATTGAAACATTCGGAAAGGAAACCACACAAGAGCGTTATCGTGAAATGTTCAATCTATTTGGTATGTTTCACTTTTCAATTATGGGAAATCTCACTTATTTTATTGAAAATGAGATACATCACCGTGGTCAAGGCTATGTATACCTGAGAGTTTTAGGAATAGAACCACCTGCATTTTATGACAAACATTAGAAATATCTAACAAAAAAACTTGTCGGTATTGACAAGTTTTTTTCTTAATTTTTATTTTTCTTCAGCGAAATGAACCATCCAGCGAACACCAAACTGGTCTTGGAAACTTCCGAAATATCCAAAAAACTGGTCGCCAATGGGCATTTCAATTTCGCCGTTTTCGCTAAGTGCGGTGAAAAGTCGGTCGGCTTCTGCCTTGCTTTCCGTAGTGATAGACACATAGTTGTTGTTGCCCACCACAA
>JAUNHO010000064.1 GCA_030523905.1 Bergeyella zoohelcum | reverse complement strand
GGAATATCCGTCATTATTATTTATAATTAACCAAAAAATCATTATTTTTGCAAATTATAGATTTTAGTTTGATATAAAAAACAATAAAATTATGTTTAATAATTTACAAGATAAACTGGATAAGGCACTTCACAACCTTTCTGGGCGTGGTAAAATCACGGAAATCAATGTGGCAGAAACCGTGAAGGAAATCCGCCGTGCGTTGGTAGATGCCGATGTTAATTATAAAGTAGCCAAAGACCTTACGAAAAGAGTTCAGGATAAGGCATTGGGGCAGAATGTTCTCACTTCTCTTACACCTGGGCAACTGATGACCAAAATAGTACACGATGAGCTGGTGGAACTAATGGGAGGAAGCCAAGAGGGAATCAACCTTTCGGGGAAGCCTTCGGTGATTCTCATCGCTGGTCTTCAAGGTTCTGGTAAGACGACTTTCTCTGGTAAATTGGCCAACTACCTAAAGAAAAAAAGAAGTAAAAATCCGCTTTTGGTGGCTTGTGATGTCTATCGTCCTGCGGCTATTGACCAACTGAAAGTCCTTGGAACACAGATAGATGTACCTGTTTATACCGAAATAGAAAACAAAAACCCTGCACAGATTGCAGAAAATGCTATACAATTTGCCACCCACAATCGCCACGATGTAGTGATAGTAGATACCGCTGGGCGACTGGCAGTAGATGAGGAAATGATGAATGAAATAAAACGCGTTCATCAGACCATAAAGCCACACGAAACGCTTTTCGTGGTAGATTCTATGACGGGGCAAGATGCCGTGAATACCGCAAAAGCCTTTAATGACACCCTTAATTTTGATGGTGTGGTACTTACCAAACTAGATGGTGATACGCGTGGTGGGGCAGCTCTTACGATTCGCTCCGTAGTGGAAAAACCTATTAAATTCATTTCCACAGGAGAAAAAATGGAAGCTCTAGATCTATTCTACCCAGAAAGAATGGCGGATAGAATTTTAGGTATGGGTGATGTGGTTTCCCTTGTGGAAAGAGCCCAAGAGCAATTTGACGAAGAAGAGGCGAAAAAACTTCATAAAAAAATTGCCAAAAATGAATTCGGTTTTGATGATTTCCTAAAACAAATCCATCAAATCAAAAGAATGGGGAATATGAAAGACCTTATGGGTATGATTCCTGGTGTAGGCAAGGCAATAAAAGATGTGGATATAGATGACAATTCTTTCAAACACATAGAGGCAATTATCTATTCTATGACCCCAGAGGAGCGTAGAAAACCTACGATTATAGATATGAATCGTAAAAAACGAATAGCAAAAGGCTCTGGTAGAAAATTAGAAGAAGTGAATCAGCTAATGAAACAATTTGACCAAATGGGTAAAATGATGAAGATGATGCAAGGCCCACAAGGCAAACAACTAATGCAAATGATGAGCAAAATGGGTGGCGGTAAAATGCCTGGTATGCCTAATCTAGGCGGACTTTTCGGAAGATAATTCTCACTTTCTATCATAAAAATAGCCCCTACAAAATGGGGCTATTCTTTTTATCTATCATTCTATAAATCAGATTAAAACTTCGCTATGTCTTCTCTATAAAACGCGTAATCAAACTGCAACGGAAGAGCATCTTCATAGACTTTGGCTCTTGCCTCCTCGTAGGTATCGCCAGTAGCGACTAAATTCAGAACTCTACCGCCAGAAGTTACAATGCTTTCTCCCTTGAAATTAGCTCCTGCATAAAGCACTTGGCTATGCTTCACTTTATCAGAACCTGTAATTTCAAAACCTGTTTCTATATTTCTTGGGTAGCCACCAGAGCACATCACTAGGCAAACGGCTTTTTTATCAGAGAATTTCAGTTCCACTTCTTTACCATCTAGGCAATCTAGAATCACATCTAATAATTTATTCTCCAACAATGGCATAATTACCTGAGTTTCAGGGTCTCCTAATCTCATATTGTATTCTAATAGATAGCAACCTTTGTTGGTAATCATCAAACCGAAGAAAATAAAACCTTTGAATTGTAAATTCTCTTTTTTCAATCCATCTAGCGTAGGCTCTAAAATATTTTTCTGAAAATCAGCAAAATGCTCATCGGTAAAAAATGGATTTGGAGCCACAGTTCCCATACCGCCAGTATTCGCACCAGTATCGCCATTACCTACCTTTTTGTAATCTTTCACAGGGATACAAGGGAAGAATTTTTCCCCATTAGAAAACGCAATAATAGATGCTTCAAAACCTTGTAAATATTCTTCTACTACTACACGAATCCCAGCATCTCCGAAAATTCTACGAATCATAAAATCTTCCAAAGTTGCCTGTGCTTCCTCCAATGTTTCACAGATGACCACTCCTTTTCCACCAGCCAATCCACTCGCTTTTATCACCAATGGAAACGCTTGGTTTTTCACATATTCAGTTGCTTCGGCATAAGAATCAAAAACTTTGGCCTCAGCTGTTTTGATACCATAAGTCTGCATAAACTTTTTAGAAAATGCCTTGCTTCCTTCTAGTTTTGCCGCTCTTGATTTTGGCCCAAAAACTTTTAGCCCTACCTCGTTAAATTCATCTACAATCCCATCTACCAAAGTAGCCTCTGGCCCTACAATAGTAAGGTCTATCTGCTCTTTTAGGGCAAATTCTTTCAAAGATTTTATATCATTTTCTTTGATGTTTTTACCCAAAATCTCCGTGGTGGCATTGCCTTTTGCAAAATACATTTTGGAGATTCTGGTATCTCCTTTTAGCTTCATTGCCAGAGCGGACTCTCTACCGCCATCTCCAACGATTAATACTTTCATATCTTTACCTTTCTAATTTTTTTCAAAAATACATTTTTTTTCTTTATTAAGGCATAAATTAACCTATAAAATTTTATCCACGAAAATATTTTGCTTAATGTTTATGATGATAATATTACTCCTTACCCCTCAATCTTCGTAAGTTTTGCGAATTTCAGGGCAAGATTTCTCTCCTCACTACCGAATTTCACTTTTGCTTTTACATTATCTGGGTCGGTACCATCTAGGAAAAGTACCTCTCCTACGCCAAAACGATTGTGCTGAACAATATCGCCCACCTCTATATCTTGAGTGGTTTGCCCACTTGGATTATTGATTTTCGCCATTGCAATTGGTTTTAATTTCGGTGGTTGAGAAGGATTAATCGGTTGCTGACGATTAGTCATTTCTATCTTTTTCTTTGGTTCTAGCTTACGGAAAGTGTGTGGCTCGGCAGGGGTATCATCAAAGATATTGGATTTCAAGCCAGAGCGATTCACAAAACGGCTTTCCGAAACAGGATTTACGAGTTCCAAATACCTCGTATCTACCTCGCTTAAAAATCTTGAAGGCTCGGCATCGGTGATTTTCCCCCACTGAAAACGCGAAATCGCATAGGAGAAAAACGCTTGTTTTTCGGCTCTGGTAAGGGCTACATAGAATAATCTTCGCTCCTCCTCTACCTGCTCTCGCGTGGAAGAACTCATAAAACTTGGGAAAAGATTTTCCTCTAATCCCACCAAATAGACCACAGGAAATTCCAGACCTTTGGAAAGGTGAATGGTCATCAGAGAAACCTTATTGGTATCATCATCTTTATTATTATCTTGGTCGGTAGAAAGGGCAATGTTTTCAAGGAAATTAGACAAACTTGGGTCGCCATCTTCCAGTTGCTGTTGCTCCTCTATGAAACCTTGTATAGAGTTCATCAATTCCTGAACATTCTCCAATCGTGAGATACCCTCTGGGGTTTGGTCTTCCTTCAAAAATTTTATTAGCCCCGTTCTTTTGGCAACCTCCATCGCTACCGTATAGGCATCTTCGGTTTTTAGCATCACTTGGAATGCCTTTATCATAGACCAAAAATCATTCAACTTGGTAAGAGCCGAATTATTAACCCCCAAATGCTGGGAATAAAAACCAAGATTATCTAAAATTTTGGATAAAGGAGCCGACTGCGAATCGGCAAAAACAATCAGTTTATTTTGCGTAGTTTCACCAATCCCACGAGTAGGATAATTCACTATTCGTAGAAAAGCCTCATTGTCATTTTCATTCACCAAAAGCCTCAAATATGCCACCAAATCTTTGATTTCTTTCCTTTGATAAAACGACTGCCCACCATAGACACGATACGGAATATTCTTCCTACGAAGGGCATCTTCAAAGGCACGAGTTTGGGCATTGGTACGATATAGAATGGCAAATTCGTTGTATGGTCTTTGATTAAAATTGTGCTGTTCCCAAATATTATTGGAAACGAAATTCGCCTCATCGGCATCAGAAAAAGCACGATAAACCTTTATTTTTTCGCCCTCTTCATTTTCGCTAAATACATTTTTTTTGAACTGCTGTTCGTTCTTGGCTATCACCACATTCGCTGCATTTACGATGTTTTGCGTAGAACGATAGTTTTGGTCCAATGAAACCGTAACGGCATCTGGATAATCCTTTTGGAAATTGAGTATATTATAAATATTCGCCCCACGAAATGAGTAAATAGACTGGGCATCATCTCCTACCACACAAATATTTTCAAACTTTGATGCCAAAGCCTTGACAATCAGGTATTGAGAATGATTGGTATCCTGATACTCATCTACCAAAATGTACCTAAATCGGTCTTGATATTTTGCCAAAACCTCTGGAAATCTCGTAAGCAACTCATTGGTTCTCAGTAGTAAATCATCAAAATCCATTGAGCCATTTCTAAAACAGGCTTCCACATATTTCTGGTAAATTTCGCCTAGTTTTTTCATATTGGCTTTATAATCTGCCTCCATCAGTTCAGGATTACTAAAATACGCCTTTACCGTTATCAGATTATTTTTATAGGTAGAAATCCGAGACTGAACCTTTTTCGGTTTATAAATATCGGTATCCACATTCATATCTTTCAGTACTTTTTTTAGTACATTGAGAGAATCTTGGGTGTCATAAATGGTAAAATTAGACGGAAAGCCCAATAGATGAGCCTCATTCCTCAAAATACGAGCAAACACAGAGTGGAAAGTCCCCATCCATATACTTTTAGCATCGCTATCGCCCACCACTTTGGCTATTCTATCCTTCATTTCTCTCGCTGCTTTATTAGTAAAAGTAAGAGCAAGAATATTGAACGGACTTACACCATTCGTAATAAGATGTGCAATACGCATCGTGAGAACACGCGTCTTCCCAGACCCTGCCCCCGCCAATACCATCAATGGGCCTTGCAAAGTTGTAACAGCCTGATACTGAGCTTCATTCAATCCTTTTAGATAATCCATATTCCGAATAAGATTTTGGAACGCCAAAGATACGGAAAAAAGAAAACATTTTATTTGGCTGTATATAGAAAAAAAAGTATATTTGCAAACTGAAATTTATAATAAAATGAGTGCAACATTTACACTTTTTATGGTTCTTATTATCATCGCGTGTGTTTTACTCGTGATTATTGTGATGGCTCAAAACCCAAAAGGAGGCGGTCTGTCTTCTACTTTTGGTGGAGGCGGTGCAGCACAATTTGGCGTACAAAGAACCAATGATTTTATGGAAAAAGCAACTTGGACGCTAGGAACTAGCATAGTCGTTTTGATTATTTTGAGCGTAGTACTTACCGCAAAACCTACTCGCCAAATCCAAAATACTGCTCCTACACAAACTACACAGCCCCAGCAGACTACACCTGTACAAGGGCAACCCAACAACAAATAAACACCCTCCTGTTATAACATTTAATAGGACTTTTTTCATAGATTTTACAATTGAAAACAACTAAAATCTCATTATGGTTTTAGTTGTTTTTTTATGAAAATATTTCCAAAAGCCAAGCGTCCAGGCTCATTGTTTGTAAAATCTCTTTCGGGATTTCTTCAAAATAGGTTTCCAAAAAACTTTTATCAATTTTAGGATTTTCCCTATCAATTATCAAAATATTTTTAGGATTGTAAAACGGATAGTTTTTAATCTCTTCATTCGTAGTAATAACTTTACATTTCATCGCCAAAGCATCAAAAATACGCATAGAAAGCCCTTTCTGAAAAGGTTTATTGATGTCCAAAATAGCCTTAGACTGAGCATATAGCTCGGCAGTTTCCTGATGAGACAATTTTTTACTGGTAATTTTTTTCAGATTAAAGCCTTTCAGATTTTTATCCAAAAATTTTCTCATCAGCATTACCCATCGGCTGGGTGCATAGTAATGAAACAACGAATGAAACCCCAACTGATTCACTTGTTTCTCCACCTTCTCTCCCACTTGCCATCTATCCGTATGGACGCTACCAATGAACACCAAATCATATTTTTTCTTCGCTGATGGAGAAGTAGAAGCGTAATTTTCCAAATAAAAATTAGAACGAAAACACATTCCATATTTTTTAGCATCATCTGGCTCAAATGTAAAATTCTTATCAAAATAAGGAATTAATTGC
>JAUNHO010000063.1 GCA_030523905.1 Bergeyella zoohelcum | reverse complement strand
CAGAGTTTCACAATAAACCATTTTCTATTGTGGAAAACAGAGATTATACTCCCCTAGAAATCTATCAACATTGGGTGGTACATACCGCTACCGTAATGATGAAAGCCGAAACCCTAAAAACCGATGCATTCCAAAAGACAATGACAGACCCTACTTTGGTCTATTTCGATACCATCTTATTTTTAGCCTCTACAACTATTGGTAAAATAAGAGGATTCTGTGATACGATGAGTGCCTACCGAAGACACGATGCAGGGCTATCATTTGGGAATATTAATCTAAAAAGAGACCTGAGACACAATCATTTAGATAATATTATTGGAAATTACTATCAAGGGAAAATTAAAAATTATGCCCAGTGGCTTATTTTCAAACGAAGTAAGATAGGCGTTCAACTTGCCTTGAAAAAAGGTGATTGGTCATCGGCATTTTCTTTTCTTAAATGGATTTTGAAAGATTACAAAAAATTGATAATCTATATTCTTAAAAAAATTAAGTCTTGATATAATTTGAGAAACAAATATTAATATTTTTGTAAAACATAAGAGTTTTTAGTGATGAAAAAAATAAAAATCGGTTTTCTATGTACCCAGCCACCTACTAATAAAAAAGTATGGTCTGGCACTATCTATAAAATGTATGAAGCACTTATCCATCAGGGATTTGAGATTGTGTGGATACCTATACAATATACCGAAAAACAAAATTTACTTTTTGATAAAATAGCCAATATTTATTACAAAATTTTCAATAGAGGGTTTAACAAAAATCAATTCATCACCAAAGCCATTATAGGAAGTAGAAACATTTCAAAAATCATAAAAAAAGAAAATCCAGATGTGCTTTTTGCACCTACTTGTGCCACAGAAATAGCATTTCTAAAAACAAAAAAGCCTATCCTATACCTCAACGATGCTACTTTTCATCTATTGCTTAATTATTATGGTGCAATGAGTGGCTTTGGTTTTTTGTCAAAGAAAATCACTACTTTTATAGAGAAAAAAGCATTACAGAAAGCTAATACTTTGGTCTTTTCATCAGACTGGGCTTCTAACGATGCTCATTACTTTTATGGTATAGAAAAAGTGAAGATACATACTATAAAATTCGGCTCTAATGCTGAAGTTCCTGAGCAAATCAACCTCAATAAAGATTATTCAGGGCAGATTATATTCTTATTCCTAGCCGTAGATTGGGAAAGAAAAGGAGGTGAAACTGCACTAAAAACTATAGAAATCCTTAAAAACAAAGGCTATAATGTATCTTTAAAGGTAGTAGGATGCACACCGCCAAGAACTTCAAAAGCAATGGAGGTAATCCCTTTTCTAAATAAAAACATACCTGAAGAAGCCCAAAAAATACGCGATATTCTAAACGAATCTCATTTTTTATTTCTTCCTACTTTGGCAGATTGTACCCCTATATCTTTCTGCGAAGCGGCTGGTTACGGACTAGCTGTAATCACTACAAATACTGGTGGAATCCCATCTCTGATAGACGAAGACCTTACAGGAAATATGCTTCCTGTATCTGCTAGTGCGGAAGATTTTGCCTATCTAATAGAGACTAAGTATCTCAATCATCTAGATAAAATACCACAAATATCTCTAAATGCTAGAAAAAAATACGAAACTGAACTCAACTGGCAAATATGGGGAGATAAGATGAAAGAACTTATCCAAAACCTAATCGTTTCTTAAATTTAGAAACAAAAAACTTTATGGTCCAGAAAATTGGTATTCCAAATATTTTCTCCCTCCAAG
Source organism: Bergeyella zoohelcum (assembly GCA_030523905.1). GTDB lineage: Bacteria > Bacteroidota > Bacteroidia > Flavobacteriales > Weeksellaceae > JAUNHO01. The sequence continues at coordinate 4,661 of JAUNHO010000063.1, read as the reverse complement.
GGATATGTTTGGCTTTTAGGGCTATATCCCAATAGGCATTAGCATAAAGATTTTTTTTCTCCTTTCTGAAATGTGCTGTATTTATTTTTTCTTTATACCAAAGCATCGAATATCGTGGGTTATTCAGTAATAATGAATAAAAATTGGAAGTAAGCCCCCCTTCTAAATAAGCCCCAAATGCTAAAATATTATCCGTGTAAAGTACCTTGTAGGATTGTCCTATTCTATTATGTATCAAAGATTCTGGGCAAAATCTCTCTCCTTCAAATTTTGGAAATTTATAATTTTTTAATATACTGGTCTTATAGCAAAAGGACATTTCTCCCTTCACTTCCTCCCATTGATACGCCTCAGAATCAAAAGTTTCAAAATTTCCAAATTTTGATGTATCTACATCTTTCATTAGAGATCGTATAAATGTAACACCTGCTATGCTATCGTCTTTCTCTATTTTTGAAATAAGATGTAGTAGCTGTACTACGCATCTATCTGCAAGGTGATCATCACTATCTAAAACCAAAAAATAATCTCCTTGGGCATAGTCTAAGCCTGTATTGATAGCGATATGCTTCCCTTGGTTGGGCTGTTTATAATACTTTATATCTATTTTATTTTCAGACACATAAGATTTTATCAATTCTTCTGTACCATCTGTAGAGCCATCATCTACCAGTATCCATTCAAAATTTTTAGAAGTCTGTGCTACGAGGCTTTCATAAACTTTTGGCAGGGTATGAGCTCTGTTATAAGTAGGTGTAAAAATGGTAATTTTCATATCGGTTTAAGCTAAATCAATCGGTGTATATGGTGGTAAATCAAGGGCGTATCTCAACCAGTTTTCAAGGCTATACTTCTGCACTATCGTATCGTCTATTTCCACATAAGGTTTTTCTAGAAAAGCCTCTATACCATCAAAATTTTCATAATCTGTAATATAGATATTATCTGGATGATAAAAATCATAATTCACTACCGCTTTATTATCGGTTATTAATTTCTTTTTATAATAAATAGCCTCAAAAAAACGATAGCTAAGCCCATCGTGATGAGACAATTTCATATCTACAATAGCATTAGACTTCTTCACATTCGCTATATTATCACTGTATTTCATAGGTTTAACACCTAGTTGTACCCCCCCCCCATTGTCTTTCCAAACCAGCGTGAGATACGCTTAAATAAGCGTTTAGGCTATATTGTGTTTGCTGTATTTTTTCATTTAGGCGAGTTATCTTCTCTATTCTATCAGGCGTACCTACTCCCACATAAAACAAATCTTGTTTTATCTCATTTATATTGTAATCTTCATCTGGAAACCAAGAGTTCGTGAGTGGCATAAAACCATACCCCTTATAGTCTTCTAAATCTTTTTTATCAAAAACAAAAATCCTATCAAAAGACTTATAAAAAGTCATTAACTTTTGGCAAACCTTCATTCCATCAAACTGATGGGTTATCATATTTTTAGAGATTTTTCTACAAAGTTTTATCATCTTTTTAGGAAAAATATCAGCCCTAAACATCAAAACTTTATCTATATTGGGATGTTTTTTTGCAATCTCCTTCATTTTTTTCACATTTTGTCTGTCCCTATCCCTATCGTAGGCTCTATGTAAAGCTAGTTTGTCATTAAAAAATAGCCTTCTAAAAATATTATATGCCCTATCTATGAGCGTAGGTCTAAACTCTTTATACGGAGCTGAATCTCTGAAAAAGGAAATATGCTGAAAGCCAAGTTGCTCTATGGCTTTTTTATATTTAGCCTCTATTTCTTCATTTCCATAGACTACAAGTATTTTTTTCTTCATCTGAATAAATTTATTCTTTTATTAATTTTCATTAACAACACTGCATTTCTGTATCTATTTCTAAACAGCCAAGGGCTACGCATCATCAGATGATTAAAATAGAACAACTGAGCATCGTCATCCGTCGTCTTTTGATGCTGAGCAATATAGAAAGGAAAAACTCCACTATCTTTTAGATTTTTTATAGAAATATTGGTATTTAGATAATCTGCATTTTCTCTATATAGCATCTTCAGCCATAGCAAACAATACCCTTCACGGATATAGGCTATTCTTTTCGCCAGTTCATCATCTTGCTTTTTTTCTATTTTCATTATTTCCACTATCGCAAGGGCGTAATCTCTCATTTTTTTCTGATGATGCTTCTCGTCAGGATTCATCGTAATGGAACTTGTATTGCAATAATACTGATAAACAATATCTGGTGTGAATAGTATTTTCTCCGATGCTAATAGTATTTTCAGGCAAAAATCAATATCTTCATAAAAAATTCCCTCTCTGAAACGGATATTATTTTTGATTAATAAATCCCTTTTAATCAGATGAATACAAGGGCTTATGGTCAATCTATGTTGTAAGACTAATTCCTTGCCAGAATAGAGCAAACTAGGGTTGTAATCTATCTCACTTTTTATAATCTTGCCATCATCAAAAACTCGTTGTATGTCAAAGGAAAGAATATCCAAATCTTTTCCTTCGCATACTTTTTGGTATAAAAGCCCTAGTGCCCCACCTTGAAGCCAGTCATCTGAATCTACAAACATTATATATTCTCCCTCTGCATTTTCTATACCAAAATTTCTTGCAGACCCTAGCCCTCCATTTTCCTTATAGAAATATTTTATCTGCGGATATTCACCTGCAAACGCTTTGGCTATATTACTGCTATTGTCCTGCGAACCATCATCTACAAGAAGGATTTCGTAGTCTTTTTCGTCTATCTCTTTACTAATGAGAGACTCTACACAACGCGATAAATATTTCTCCACATTGTATATAGGCACTACCACAGATATTTTCATTAGTATTTTTTTTTATCTTTGCAAAAGTATATTTTTTAATCAATATTACCAAAATATGATACCTGTAACCAAACCTTTTTTACCACCAAAAGAGACTTATATTTCTTATCTTGATGGGATATGGTCTCGCCAATGGCTTACTAATATGGGACCATTGGCTAGCCAACTAGAAATGGAACTAAAAGACCATCTAAATACCCAACATCTACTTTTCGTAACGAATGGAACCATCGCTATACAGATGGCGATAAAAGCGTTAGAACTAAAAGGAGAAATTATCACCACTCCCTTTTCATTTGTTGCTACCACAAGTAGTATTGTTTGGGAAAATTGCAAACCAGTTTTAGACGCTAAAAAAATAGAAGCAGCCATCACCGAAAACACATCTGCTATTTTGGCAACTCATGTTTATGGTAATCCTTGCGATGTTGTTGAAATTGAAAGAATTGCTAAGAAGCATAACCTAAAAGTGATTTATGATGCAGCTCACGCTTTTGGAGTGGAAATCAATGGGAAATCTATATTTGAATATGGCGATGTTTCCACTTGCTCACTTCACGCTACTAAACTCTACCATTCCATAGAGGGAGGCTTGGTGGTTACAAAAAATGCCGATTTGCTGAAAAAACTAGCCTCTATGAGAAACTTCGGATTCAATGGTCCTGAAAGTTTTTCAGAACTAGGTATAAATGGAAAAAATTCGGAATTCCATGCTGCAATGGGACTTGTTAATCTGCAATTTATAGACAAGATTAAGAAAGCAAGACAAAAATTAGCCCAAAGATATGATGACAAATTGCAAAACCTAAACGCTAGAAAACCTATTTGGCATAAAAACTCCGAAAACAATTTTTCTTATTATCCTATCATATTTGAAAGCGAAACATTAATGCTAAAAATTATCGAAGAACTAAAACTCCACGAAATTTTTACGAGAAGATACTTCTATCCGTCTTTAGGTACAAGTTTGCCTTATGTGGAAAAACAAAATCTGCCTATTACAGATGATATTTCCAAAAGAGTTTTATGCCTACCTCTTTATTATGACCTTAGTTTTGAAGAAGTAGATCTGATTGCGAGATTGATGCTAAGAATACAAAACAATTAAAAAATGTTAATTATTGGTGCAAAGGGGTTTGCAAAAGAAATTTTAGAAATTTTTCATCAAAAAAATAGTACAAACTCTCTTTTTTTCTTTGATGATATAACTCCAGATTCTCCTGATAGACTATATGAAAAATTTAGAATTATAAAATCTGAAGAGGAGGCTAAAAATGTTTTCATCACAGAAGGAAATCAATTTACGATAGGAATAGGAAATCCTAAATTGAGATTGAAAATGTATGAAAAATTCAAAAACCTTGGTGGAAAACTCGTCTCTACAATCAGTAATTTTGCAGAGATTGGGAGTTTTGGAGTAAAAATAAAAGAAGGTTGTAATATTTTAGGAGGAGTAAGAATATCCAACGATGTTACCATAGGTAAAGGATGCATTATTTACTACAATTCCATCATTACACACGATGTTGAAATAGGAAAATTTTGTGAAATTTCTCCTAGTGCAGTACTTTTAGGGAGATGTAAAATTGGGAAAATGACACAAATAGGAGCTGGTGCTACCATCTTCCCTGATGTAGTAATAGGTGAAAATTGTATAATAGCCGCAGGAGCAGTGGTAAGAACAAATATACCTAATAATACAATGGTTGCAGGAGTACCAGCAACTATAAAAAAGAATTTAAAATAACATATTTTGAAGAAAAAAATACTCTTTATAGCAGATAAACCCAACTGGGCATATCATTTCATCATCAAAACTTGGGCAGAATTA
>JAUNHO010000062.1 GCA_030523905.1 Bergeyella zoohelcum | reverse complement strand
GAGCACCTTTATCAAATACATCTACTGCTTTACCTGTATGTACAGTACCCTCTGCGTATTTAGTTTCGTACTTATCCCAAGGGTTCTCAGTTAGTTGCTTGTGTCCAAGAGACAATCTTCTTGCAGCAAGGTCTAGTTCCAATACTACTACATCTAGTTTGTCTCCTACTGAACAAAACTCTGATGGATGCTTGATTTTCTTAGTCCAAGAAAGGTCAGAAATGTAGATAAGACCATCGATTCCTTCTTCTAGTTCTACGAATACACCAAAGTTTGTGAAGTTTCTCACAGAACCAGAATGCTTAGAACCTACTGGATATTTAGCCTCGATATTTTCCCAAGGGTCTTTTGTTAATTGCTTGATACCCAAAGAGATTTTTCTTTCCTCTCTATCCAAAGTCAATACTTCTGCCTCTACCTCATCACCTACTTTTACGAAATCTCCTGCACTTCTCAAATGAGTAGACCAAGACATTTCAGATACATGGATAAGTCCTTCTACACCAGGAGCAATCTCTACAAATGCACCATAATCAGCAAGAACTACCACTTTACCTTTTACTTTATCTCCTACTTTCAATTCAGCAGAAAGAGCCTCCCAAGGGTGTGGTTCTAGTTGCTTCATACCAAGCTGGATTCTTGTTTTCTCATCATCAAAATCAAGGATTACCACCTTCACGGTTTGTCCGTCTTCAAGGATTTCAGATGGGTGATTTACTCTTGACCAAGAAAGGTCTGTGATATGGATAAGACCATCTACGCCACCAAGGTCAATGAATACTCCGTAAGAAGTGATATTTTTAACTGTTCCTTCAAGAACTTGTCCTTTTTCAAGTTGAGCGATGATTTCTTTTTTCTGATCTTCAATATCAGCCTCGATAAGAGCTTTATGAGAAACCACCACATTTTTGAATTCAGGGTTGATTTTCACCACCTTGAACTCCATAGTTTTACCTACGAATTGGTCATAATCTTTAATTGGTTTTACATCAATCTGCGAACCAGGCAAGAATGCTTCAATACCGTGTACATCTACAATCATACCACCTTTTGTTCTAGATTTTACGAAACCATTTACCACCTCACCAGACTCGTGAAGTTCATTTACTTTATCCCAAGCTTTCAGCGTTCTAGCCTTCTTGTGAGAAAGTTGTAGTTGTCCGCTTTTATCCTCTCTTCTATCTACCATTACCTCTACCTCGTCTCCTACGGAAAGGTCTGGTTTGTAACGGAATTCGTTAAGAGAAATAACACCCTCAGACTTGAAGTTGATATCCACGATAGCCTCCTTATCGGTAAGTCTTACTACTCTACCTACAAGTACATCGTTTTCTTCAAGGTCATTCAAAGAACCTTTGTAGATTTCTTCAAGGTCATTTTTTTCTTTTCTTGCATCTGCATCAAGCCCAGACTCAAAAGAATCCCAGTCAAATTGTTCAGGTGCCACATTTTGGTTCAATAGAACCTCGTCTTTAATTTCAGACATAATAAAAATAATTTGTATCCCTTCTCCCCAGCCGATTTGATGAATGTGGAAACTGAAAATAAGGAAGATGTTAGTTGATAATCATTAGTGCTTTCAAATCTTTTCCCACAAAAGCGGTGCAAAAATAATATTTTTTTTTGAATTACAATGAGTTTCAGCCAATTAAAATTCAAAATTATTTTTCAGAAGTTCTGCCAAAACTTTTTTGGCTCTCATTATCCGTACTTTGGTATTTGCCACCGAAAGATGGAGTTCCTCGGCGATTTCCTTAATGCTTTTTTCCTCAAAAAATCTCAACCGAATTATATCTCTATAATTAGCGTCCATAGATTCTATGATTTCAAAAATTTTTTGCTCCTCTTCATCAGAAATCAGTAGTTCCTCTGGGGATTTTGCAAACTCATTTTTGGTATCGTTGAGTTTATCCGTAGCGTTTTCCTCCTCCCTACTTTTCTTCCGCCAATAGTCAATGACGGAATTTTGAGCGATGGTAAGTACCCAAGTTTTGAACTCAAAATTAGGGTCGTATAAATCCAACTTTGATAAGACCTTGGAGAAAACCGCCACCGTGAGTTCATCGGCAATATTTTCATCTTGAACTTTTTTCATTATAAACGAAAAAACGCTCACCCAAAAGGTATTGATGAGCCTCGTTTGTGCCTTTTGGTCTTTATTTTTTGCCTGTTCTATTAGGTTTATTAGTGCCTCTCCCTTCACTTTTTAGATTTTTGCAAAGATAAAAATTTGATGAAGAATTAAAATATCAAAAATTCTCCCTGTAAATTATCATTTTTTAGTAACAAATCAAAAAACACAGCATAAAAACATAAAATACATCACAAAATAAATAAAAACCCATTAAAACACTAATATTTCAATTAAAATACAGAAAAATCCGTAAAAAACAAAGAAACACCCATTAAAATAAACACCAAACCATTGGAAAAATGCAATTTCCTATTAAAACATCAAACATTCCATTAAAATACAGGAAAATCCTTAAAAAATAAAGGGAATTTTATCAAAAAATTAAAAAATCCATCATTGAAAATAAAAATCTCTATCTAATTTTAATCATCAATCTTAGTTTCAAGCTCTATTCGTACCAAATTTATTTCTTACCTTTGCGAACATAATTTATAAAACAAGAAAAAAATGAACTCATTCATAGAAGAATTGAAATGGCGTGGGATTTTTGCAGACGCTACCCCAGAGACCGAAGAACTTCTCAATCAGGGTATGACCTCCGCTTATGTAGGTTTTGACCCTACGGCAGACTCCCTTCACCTTGGGCATTTGGTACCCATTATCGTGCTGAGACACTTCCAAAATCACGGGCATAAACCTTATGCTCTAGTAGGTGGTGCTACGGGAATGATAGGCGACCCATCTGGGAAATCCAACGAGAGAAATCTCCTTGATGATGAAGCACTTACGAAGAATGTCAATGGGCTGAAATCTCAACTGGAACGCTTCCTAGATTTCAGTGCTGATTCTGAAAATGCAGCCGTAATGGTGAATAATTATGACTGGATGAAAAATGTGAGTTTCCTTGAATTTGCAAGAGACATTGGGAAGCACATCACCGTAAATTATATGATGGCGAAAGACTCTGTAAAGAAAAGGCTAAACGGAGAGTTCCAAGAGGGAATGAGTTTCACGGAATTTACCTATCAATTGCTTCAAGGCTTTGATTTTCTTCACCTTTACCAAAACTACGGCGTAAAACTACAAATGGGTGGTAGCGACCAATGGGGCAACATCACAACAGGGACGGAGCTTATCCGTAGAAAAGTGCAAGGCGAGGCGTATGGCATCACTTGTACCCTCATTACCAAAGCCGATGGCTCCAAATTTGGAAAAAGTGAAGCAGGAGAAAATGTTTGGCTAGATGCAAAACGAACCTCTCCGTATAAATTCTATCAGTTTTGGCTCAACCAAGCCGATGCAGATACCGAAAGATACATCAAAATCTATACTTTCCTTTCCCAAAAAGAAGTGGAAGATTTGGTGGCAGAACACCTACAAGCACCTCACGAACGAAAACTCCAAAAGAAACTAGCCGAGGAAATGACGCTTTGGGTACACGGAAAAGAGGAACTCGCAAACGCATTGAAAGCCTCTGAAATTCTTTTCGGAAAAAGCACAGCGGAGGATTTGGTGGCACTAGACGAAGCAACTTTCCTTGATGTTTTTGATGGCGTTCCACAGAAGGAAGTATCTAAAAATGAAATCATTGGAGCTAATATAGTGGAATTACTTTCTGAAAAATCTGGCTTCCTAAAATCTAAAAGCGAAGCACAGAGAGAGCTGAAAGGCAACGCTATTTCCGTCAATAAAACCAAAGTAGATGAGGCATTTAACCTCGCTGAAAACGACCTAATTGATGGTAAGTTTTTACTCCTACAAAAAGGAAAGAAAAATTATTTTATTTTAAGAGTTATTTAAGGGGATATTTTATTTAGGCAAAGGGATTAGTGAGCATTAATCCCTTGTCTTTTAACCAAACCTAAAATTATGACAAAACTGAGTGTAAATATCAATAAAATTGCTACGCTTCGTAATGCGAGAGGTGGCGATGTACCCAGCGTAACAGAGGCTGCAAAAAAAATACAAGACTTTGGCGGTCAGGGGATTACTATTCACCCAAGACCCGATGAAAGGCACATTACAAGGAAAGATGTCTATGACCTAAAACCTCTGGTTACCACAGAGTTTAATATTGAGGGAAATCCTCATCGTCCGTTTGTGGATATGGTTTTAGAAGTGAAACCCCATCAGGTTACGCTCGTTCCTGATGCCGATGATGCCATTACTTCCAACGCTGGGTGGGATTGTAAAACGCATTTGGACTTCCTAAAAGGCATTATTTCGGAGTTCAAATCGGCTGGAATCCGCACTTCTATATTCCTTGACCCCAACCCAGAAATGGTAAAATATGCCGCAGAAACAGGCACCGATAGAATAGAACTCTACACCGAAGTCTACGCCAAAAACTATACCCACGATAGAGAAAACGCCATAAAACCTTATTACGAAACCTCGATAGAAGCCACTAAATATGGTCTAGGCATCAATGCAGGACACGATTTAAGTTTAGAAAATCTACAATATTTCGCCCAAAATATTCCGAATTTATTAGAGGTATCCATAGGACACGCTCTCATCAGCGAGGCTCTCTATATGGGAATGGAAAACACCATACAAGCCTATCTAAAACGATTAGCAATTTGGTAAAAAAATCTATGTAATATGAAGCAAAATATTTCCGTACAAGATTTTTCTTCTCATCTCTTTTGGGATGTAGATTTGGCTGAAATCAATATAGAAAAACATCGTAATTTTCTGATTGGCAGGGTGATAGAATATGGTTTTCTAAAAGATTGGCAACTGCTAAAATCTCTCTATGGAATAGAAGAAATAAAAAAAACATCTATTGAACTTCGTAGTCTAGATGCGGTGTCTTTGGCTTTTTTATCTACTATTTTTCAAATTCCTATTAACCAGTTTAGATGTTACAAACACAGACAGTCAGTCCAGAATTATTGGAACTCTTAAAAAGTATTTCAACTACTGAAATATTTTCAGAATATATCTTGGTAGGTGGTACTGCCCTCGCTCTTCAAATAGGGCATAGAAATTCTATTGATTTGGATTTTTTTTACAATAAACCCATTGATGAAAATCTTTTCATAGAAACCCTTTCCCAGTTTGGGGATATAAAAAAAATAGGCGGAAGTGAAAATGTTTTGGTTTTATCAATCAATAATATCAAAGTAGATTTTGTCAATCATAAATACCCATTTATAGATAAACCAATAGAAATAAATGGGATAAAAATGGCTTCTAAAAAAGATATTTCAGCAATGAAACTCAATGCAATAGAAGGCAGAGGAACAAAGAAAGATTTTATAGATTTATATTTTTTAATGAATGATTTTTCACTTCCTGAAATGATAGATTTTTATAGACAAAAGTACCCCAACCATAGTGATTTTATGATGCTAAAATCTCTCACATATTTTGAAGATGCTGAGATAATGCCCACCCCTAAAATGTTCAAAACTTTTGATTGGGAACAATGTAAAACCACTATTTTAAGAGAATTTATAAAACTTAATATTTAATTTAATGCAACAAATACTTCATTCAAAAATATATGGTGCAGAGCAAACTGGCACTCCTCTTTTGGTTTTTCACGGCTTGTTTGGTATGCTAGACAACTGGGGAACTTTCGGTAAGGAGTTTGCAGAGCAGTCACCTGTACATTTAATTGACCTACGAAACCACGGAAAAAGTTTCCACTCACCAGAAATGTCTCACGATGATTTAGCCCACGATATTGCCCACTATATGGAGCATTATGGCATAGAAAAAGCTCATCTTTTGGGGCATTCCTTGGGCGGAAAGGCGGTAATGCAGTTCGCCATAAAATATCCTGTAAAGGTAGAAAAACTTATCGTGGTTGATATTGCACCGAAAGCCTATCCTCCTCATCATCAGGGGATTATAAAAGCCCTAAAAAGCGTAGATTTCAACAAGATAGAAAACCGAATGCAGGTAGAGGAAATACTATCCCAATACATAGCGGAAAAGTCTGTAATTCAGTTTCTTACAAAAAATCTCTATTGGACGGAAGACAAACAACTGGCGTGGCGTTTCAACCTTGAAACTTTGGCAGAAAAATATAATCAATTTGTATCCAATGCCATAAAATTCGGTGTTTATACTGGCAAAACGCTATTCGTAGCGGGGGAAAAATCCAATTATATTTTGCCACAAGATGGGTTTTCAATCAAGCAACAATTTCCTAATTATCAGTTAGTTAAAATCCCAAATGCTGGTCATTGGGTACAAGCCGAAAATCCTGTGGATTTCAAAAATGCAGTAAGGGAATTTTTATTCTAAAAACATTAATTTATGACCGAAAAAAAAGAAAAAAAGCCATCAAAACTGATGAATTTCATAAAAAAATATGGCTTCTGGGGCGTAGTCATTTATGTTGCC
>JAUNHO010000061.1 GCA_030523905.1 Bergeyella zoohelcum | reverse complement strand
TACGGAATAGTATAAACTATATTTCAATTTTTGAATTAATGTATATTTCTTAAAAAAACATCTCAAAAAATTCCTTATTTTCACTCTTTACATAAATTTCCGATACAAATGCTAAATAAAAATATCCCATCATTAAAAATGTAAAAGTATGATATGATGAAAATAACAGAAATATATAACCTAAAATAGACATCAATGTTTTGTTCCTTAAATGAGATTTCCACTCAAATAAGATATTTGGAATAAAATCCCACTTAATAACCGCATATTCCGTACGATGATTAATTGGAATAAACACTAGACACATTATTACCCCAAAACCAAACAAACACTCCCAACCAATTTTATAATTGATATTAATAAATATGAAAAAAAAGTATAAAACACTATATTCCAACAAGATACAATACCTCCAATGTTCTATAACACTTTTTAGAAAAGTTAAATCTTTCCGTCTAATATGTAATAAAACAATAGGTAAGGTCAATAGAACCGCATAAGAATATACATCAACAAAGATAATACACAATAATCCTACACTTTGTATAGCACCAAAATCCTGCCTATAATTAAATAACCGAAAAAACTGTAACAGCCTAAATTTTAGATAATTGAAAATCTTCATTTTCCAAATGATTCACATTTCTCACAAATATAAAACAAAAATTTCAATTCATTTCAGAATTTATTTTCTCTTTTAGCTCTAAATTTTGCTAATTAGCCAGAAAAAACTATATTTGGAAGATAATTTTACCAAAATATGCACTCAAAATTTGATATTGCTTATATTAAAATGGCACTAGAATGGGCAAAACTCTCCTATTGCCAACGCAAACAGGTGGGGGCTCTCATCGTGAAAGACCGCACCATCATTGCAGATGGATACAACGGCACGCCCTCTGGTTTTGAAAATCAATGTGAAGACGAAAATGGAAAAACCCATTGGTTTGTACTACACGCCGAGGCAAATGCCATACTAAAACTCGCCAGTTCTACCCAATCTGCCAAAGGGGCAACGCTCTATGTAACCCTTTCGCCGTGCAAAGAATGTAGCAAACTCATCTTACAAGCGGGGATTTCCAAAGTGGTTTATCTAGAAGAATACTCTGATAACAAAGGGATTAACCTTCTGAAAGAACATAATATAGAAGTAACCCAAATCACCAAAGAGGAATTGCTAAATCAATAATAAATAGGCTAAAATATTGACTATCTGAAAAAATGAATAAGTGGAACGAAAGAATAAAAGATTTTGAAACTTTCCTTAAATTTGAAAGGAATTTTTCAAAAAATACCATACAAGCCTATAAAAATGATATAAAAAAACTACAAAATCATATAGAACAGCAACAGCTATCCGTAGAGCCAAACACCATTTCTCACGAAGAAATACAAGAATTTCTTTTTCAATTATCAAAAGTAAAATTCAGCGAACGCTCACAAGCGAGATGGATTTCATCGGTTAAAACTTTTTTCAAATTTTTATTAGATGAAGAAATCCGTGAAGACAACCCTGCAACGCTTTTAGAACCGCCCAAACTAGGCGTTTATTTACCCGATACTCTCAGTTTTGAGAATATTGAGAAAATGACAAATAGTATAGACCTCAGCACCGATTTAGGTAAAAGAAATCTCTGTATTATAGAGATTTTGTACGGATGTGGGCTACGCGTTTCGGAACTGACAACACTGAAAATTTCGGATATTAATTTCAAAGAATCTTACATCAAAATACTGGGAAAGGGCGATAAAATTCGTTTCGTGCCTTTGGCAGATTATACCGCAGAAATCATTACGGATTATATAGAAAATGTAAGAAATTTGGGCAAAATCAATAAAAAAAGTGAAGATTTTTTAATTCTAAACAGCCGAGGTAATGCGATGTCTAGGGTTATGGTGTTCATCATCATCAAAGAATTGGCACAAAAAGCAGGTATCAACAAAAATATTTCGCCGCATACTTTTCGCCATTCTTTCGCCACTCATTTACTGCAAAATGGTGCCGATTTACGCTTTATACAGGAAATGCTGGGGCATTCAAGTATCACTACCACAGAGATTTATACCCATCTTTCCACGGAAGAATTGCACGAAACCATACTTCAATTTCACCCAAGAAATCAACAAAAATGAAAGAACTCACCTACTGCCCAAAATGTGGCGAAACTAGTCTCGTTTGGGACAACAGCAAACAATTATCCTGCGAAACCTGTGATTTCGTGTTATTTCACAATTGTGCCGCAGCCGTAGCCGTCATCATAAAACACGGCGATGAAATAATGCTAACCCGTAGAAACCAAGAACCTAAGAAAGGCAAACTAGATTTAGCGGGAGGTTTCGTAGATCCTTGCGAAAGTGCCGAGACCACTTGTGAGCGAGAACTTTACGAGGAATTAAAATTAGAAATTGATAAAAAACAACTGAAAATTTTATCTACTCAACCGAATATTTACCATTATAAAGGGATAGATTACAATACATTAGACATTTTCTTTGAATATCATCTAACCAAAAAAACGAACCTTCATCTTGAACTTTCTGAAATTTCGGAAGTGGTATGGCTCAATCCCAAGAATCTAAAAATAGAAGACATTGCTTTTGATTCCCAAAAAAGATTTTTTGAAAAATATATTGAAAATTTATGATTTTTTCTCGCCAAAGCAATTATCATTTAATAGAAAGCCCTCTCACTTCTGCCAAAGGTTTGACTATTTAGTTAAATGCTCCCACACTTCCGCCAAAGCAAATATCATTTAATAGAATGCTCCCACATTTCCGCCAAAGGCTTGACTATTTAGTTAAACGCTCACTCACTTCTGCCAAAGGCTTGACTATTTAGTCAAACAAAAACCCTTTCAGATTTTCTAACTTTCTGAAAGGGATAGTATTTTTTCTATAAAAATCTGGTTTATATTCCGATTTCCACCTGAAAACGCAGATACCAGTTGTCTTTTTTAGAACCATCAAAATATTGGAAATAGTTTTTAGAAACCTCCATCTGTGCCTTGAAAGCGTGTTCCCAAATGTACTTCGTAAGCCCTAGGGAAAACTGCTGTTGTTTTGGCGTAAATTGGAAAATCTCGCTGTGGGGCTTCATATCCGAAACTCGCCCAATGAGTTCCCAGTTTTTTGGAAAAAGGTAACTGGCTTGTAAATCGTAGCCACTTCCTGTGAAAACATACTCTCGGCTAATGGCTCCGCTCGCATCGGTTTTTGTGGTAATAGCAGAAGCGTTCGGCGTTTTTCTATTAAGGTAAGATGCCATAAAAGCCCAGCCGTTGTATTTCAGCATTGCATCGGCAAGAACCGCGGAAATATCTCTGGCATCGTAGAGCAAATCGCCCTGCTGTCCGTTGGTTCGCATCGCTCTTTGGTTGTAGTGATAAGTAGCACCTAGATAGATTTTCGGTGAAGTTTCCCTTGCCAAATCGCCCTCAAAAAACTCGCCTCCTTTTTTGAATTTTCCCAAAGGATAGAGTTCCAAACGCCCTGTATATGCCAGTCCGTCGTCTTTCGTTTTCGTCCAGTTACGCCCTTCTCCTGTGGAAATTGCAGTTTTTACACTAAACCCGAATTTATCCGAAGAATGATTGTTGATATAATAAGCCTGAAAACCAAAATCCCTATCAATATTGAAATTAGAATTGTTGATAGAGCGGTCGCTCAGTTGCAATGCCCCAGAGGAATTGACCCTTTGTCGGTTGCCTGGTAATTTCGTCTGTCCAAAGCCAAATCTCCAATATTTATTATGATTATAGAAAATCATCGCATCACGAATTACATTCAGATTGCTACCGCTCTCTATCGCTCCTACATCTCTCGGTGCGAAGGATAACTGAATGGCATACTGCAACTTAGGGTTTCCCACATAGCCATCAAATCTCAATCTCAATCGTCTCACGGCAGCATCGTAATAGGTTTTATCATCATCATTGAGAACCTCCAATCGGTTTTGCATTCTAAAACGAATATTGAGCTGGAATAGGCTATCAGGCGAGGTCATACCGACACCTTTACCAAAATTATAATACGGCAAAGAAGCGATTTTCAGCCCATCATCTTCCTTATGAGATAAAGAATCTTTTTTCTGTGCGAAGGTCATCATAACTCCCAAAGAAAAAAATAAAGTAAAAAGTTTTTTCATATCGTAAAATTATTTTCAATTATTAAAAAACATCAATATAAAGCCAAAAAATCCAAAAGAAAAACTAATTTCTTATGGATTTTTTAGTGTAAATCTTAAATAACGCCCAATTCTTTACCTACTTTCTCAAAAGCGGCAATGGCTTTGTCCAAATGCTCTTTGGTATGTGCTGCGGAAAGCTGAACACGGATTCTCGCCTTACCTTTTGGCACTACTGGATAGAAGAAACCAATCACATACACGCCCTCGTCCATTAGTTTTTCTGCCATTTGCTGGGAAAGTTTAGCATCATAAAGCATCACAGGAACAATGGCAGCATCTCCATCAGGAATATCAAAACCTTTGGTTTTCATCTCTTTACGGAAATATTCTGCATTTTCCATCACCTTATCCCTCAATGAAGTATCCTCGGAAATAAGGTCTAAAACTTTACTTGCTGCACCCACGATGCCTGGTGCCAAAGAGTTGGAAAACAAATATGGTCTTGACCTTTGGCGAAGCATATCAATAATCTCTTTTTTACCAGAAGTGAAACCTCCCAAAGCCCCACCAAGAGCCTTCCCAAGTGTAGAAGTGATAATATCCACTCGTCCCATTACGCCATTAGCTTCGTGCGTCCCACGACCTGTTTTACCAATAAATCCTGTCGCGTGGCTATCATCTACCATCACCAAAGCATCATATTTTTCAGCCAAATCACAAACGCCTTTTAGGTCTGCCACGATGCCGTCCATTGAAAATACACCATCTGTAACGATAATTTTGAAACGATGACCTTTCTCCGTAGCCGCTATAAGCTGGGCTTCAAGGTCTGCCATATCATTGTTTTTGTATCTGTATCTCGCTGCTTTACAAAGCCTTACACCATCTATAATGGAAGCGTGGTTGAGTTCATCAGAAATAATAGCATCTGCATCGGTAAATAATGGCTCAAAAACACCTCCATTGGCATCAAAACAAGCGGCGTAAAGAATAGTGTCTTCCGTACCTAAAAATTCGGATATTTTTTTCTCCAAATCTTTGTGAATATCCTGCGTACCACAGATAAAACGCACCGAAGACATACCATATCCGTGCGATGCTATGGCATCTTGTGAAGCCTTCATTACCTCTGGGTGGTTGGACAATCCTAGGTAATTATTAGCACAAAAATTGAGAAGATTCTTCCCATTGGCTACAATCTCGGCAGACTGCTGTGAACTGATAATTCTCTCTCGCTTGTAAAGTCCCTCGTTTTCAATGTTTTGCAACTCGGTTTGTAGGTGTTCTAAATATTGTTTAGAAATCATAATTTTTTATTTTTTTTAGATGGCTAATATACGAAAAAAATCTTTTGAGAATCAAAAAAAGCGTAAGAAGAAATTTCCTACGCTTTATTTTTTTATCCTTTGGTGTAATATTCAAAGAAAAGAGGGATACTCTCTATGCCTTTATAGAAATTGTATAGCCCATAATGCTCATTCGGAGAATGGATAGCATCGGTGCTAAGCCCAAAGCCCATCAAGACCGATTTCACTCCTAAAACCTCCTCAAACAGGGCAGTAATAGGAATACTTCCGCCACTTCTGAAAGGAAGAACCTCCTTGCCAAAAGCCTGTTCCATTGCTTTTTTAGCAGCTAAAAACTCTTTGGTATTGCTTTCCAAAACATATGGCATACCGCCGTGGTGTGGTGTAACTTTCACTTTCACACTTGCAGGAGCGATTTTTTCAAAATGTTTTACAAATTTATCGGTAATTTCATCAGGTGTTTGGTTTGGAACTAATCTCATTGAGATTTTCGCAAATGCCTTTGATGGAATTACGGTTTTTGCACCCTCACCAGTATAGCCACCCCAAATCCCATTCACATCGAGAGTTGGGCGGATAGAAGTTCGCTCCAAAGTGGTAAATCCAGTCTCGCCCTGTATATCTTTCAGCCCTATTTCTGCTTTATAAGCCTCTGGATTGTCTTTTAGTTTGTTCATTTCCGCTCTATCTTCCAGAGATACTTCCACCACATTATCATAGAAACCTTCCACGGTGATTTTTCCGTTTTCGTCTATTAAATCGCCTATCATTTTTGCCAAGACATTAATAGGATTCGGCACTGCACCTCCGTAAAGCCCAGAGTGTAAATCTCTATTCGGTCCTTCCACTTCCACCTCTACATAGCTTAACCCACGAAGCCCAGTAGTAACGGTCGGTTGCTCGGTAGAATAAAGGCTAGTATCTGAAACCAAAATCACATCACAAGCGAGTTTTTCTTTGTTGGTTTCCAGGAAATCTGCCAAACTTGCAGAGCCTACTTCCTCCTCACCTTCAATGATGAATTTCACATTACAAGGCAACGAATCGGTCTTCATCATTGCT
>JAUNHO010000060.1 GCA_030523905.1 Bergeyella zoohelcum | reverse complement strand
CTTCCGTCTAGCCCTATCGTAGCGACTTTATTGCCCATTCTGGTAGTGCCACGCGTGTAGGCATAGCTGCTGTTGATATTAAGCGTCCAAGGTTGCGAGAAATGGGCGTAATTATCATCATCAAAATAATAATTTTCGTTGCGTATTTCGCCTTTGGTTTTATAGAGTTCCTCTGGTTTTTTCTTATTTTTATTGAATAATGCTTCACTCAATGGCATAGAAAATTGAAGGTTAAAGCCTTGAAGGTTGAAATGCCCAAAGTTTTCCGTTCTTGTACCGATGCCATCGGAGTTATAGACAATTTGATAAGGGTCTATCACAAGGCTAGAATTGATATTCATTTTCCCATTGAAAAGTGAGGTCTGCCCATTGACATTTATCATAGACCATTTGTATTGCTGTGCGGCGAAGTTGTAGCCCCCAGAGATGTTCAAACTTTCAAAAAGTTTTACTTTTTTCACGCCAGTAGAGTCTTCCTTGGAGCGTACTTTCATCTCTATATTATTGCTGATGCTGTATGTCAAAGCCCCAGTCATACCTCTTGATGGGCTACCGAAGATACTGCCATCAAAGATAGAATACGGGGTCATCTCGCCCATTGCGTTGTAATAATTTCTGTAATATCCCCAAGAAGGTTGCCCGAAATCTGGCTGATAAGAGAAGCCGATACTTGGGATTACCATATGCCTTACGCGTTCTATGAAAGCCCCTTTCTTGAAATTCAGCATTCCGTATAGCGTGGTTTGGATACTTGCCGATGCCGAAAATGTAGAGAATCCTGCTATTTTTTTGTTGTAAATATCCTGAACTTCATTAGTGATAGGGTTGTAGTTTCTGTTTAAGACTTTAGTGGTCAATACATTATTAGCCGTTGCCGAAAGCGAAAAAGTGAAATACTTGGCAAAAGTAGTATTGGTAGCCAGTGAGAGATTGTTCTGCAAACCAGTCTGCAATTTGTCCCACATTACAGAGGTAAACATCTCGTTTTCTTTGGCGTTAGTGATGAAATTAGAGAAATTAAAGCCAGTATTCACGGTGATGTTTTCTATCAAGCCTTCTCTCATTCCGCCATTTTTAGGTTTGAATAAATAAAACTGATTGACCGCTACATTCACCTGTGGCAAACGGAGATTGACCAGTCCAGTAGCAAAATTTTGAGAATAAGCCGCCGCCCCTGTGATGCTTATCGGTAGGGTAAGGAAACGCTTGGAGACGCTTATCGTAGAGTTTTGCTGGGTGTTTAGTACATTTTGGTTGAAGATATAGTTGTTATTAATGGTATTATTATAAAACCTATTGCTGACTATATCCACCGATGCCGAAAATGTAAAATACGGATTGGCTTTTGTATCCTGCTGATGCCTCCAACCGATTTTATAGGTAGAGGTTTTATTATAATTATCCAGCCCCTTGATGCCTCGTATCGTATTACCGATTTCCGCTACGAAGTTACCAGAATACTTGTAGTTTTTCTTATAATTCAGTTCTGGGCGTAGATTCCAGCTTCCTTTTGTGAAAATATCTGCTAAAATTTTGATGTCAAAATGCTCACCAATCGGCTGATAATAGCCTAAACCATTCAGGAAAAAACCTACATCTTGTCTTTCCCCAAAACTAGGAATGAGTATCCCCGCACTTCTTTTATCGGAAAAAGGTAAAATCCCAAAAGGTAGAGCCAAAGGCGTAGGCACTTGCTCTATGTACATCTGTATAGGCCCAGTGATTAGCTGGGAGTTTCTTTTACCCTTAATGAGTTTAATCGTAGGAGCGAGGAGATAATAATCCGCAATGGTATCTTTTTTTTGCAGAAAATATTCGTCTGTGGTGTATTTCCCTCGTCTGATGTAGAAAACCGAGTCGCTTATTTTTTTTGTTTTTTCAGCAACTATTACGCCTTCGCTTTCCTCTGTACGAGAGTTATAGGCGATGGCTTTTCTGGTCTTGTAGTTGAAATTAAACTGGTCGGTTTCGTAGATTTTTCCACCTTGTGTGGTGATTACGCGTTCCGTTACCTTGCCATTTTCGTCTAGTTTCCCTCGTGCGAAAACCGCCCCCGTGTTCCAGTCTATGGAGATATAATCTGCCTTGATGTTCATATCCTGATAAGAAATCTCCGCATTTTTATTCAAGAAAGTCATCTTTTTGGGGAAGTCATTCCTGATGTTATCCGCAGAGGTTTTTACTATGTCATCAAGGTTTTCTTTCTGCACTTTTATGGTGTCTTTCTGGGGCGTAGCACTACCTTTATCCTTATTTTCTTGTAGATTTTGAGCATTGAGATTTGCTAAAAAAATGTTAAAAATTAGGATAATTAAAATATGTAGCCTATTTTTGAAACTTATTTTGATGGTTTTAGGGTTTAAGATTATCGGCGTCAAAATTAATTATTTTTAATCAAATAATGAATATGAATATTAAAACTCATTTTTTTCAAAAGTATTTTGTACTTGCTTTGTTGTTTAGTTTTGCTTTGGTATTTGGTCAGAAAAAATTCACAATCGTGCTAGATGCAGGACACGGCGGTAGCGACCACGGAGCGGTGCGTAGGTATGCAGACCTAGGTTATGTGGCAGAAAAAGATATAACCCTTGCGGTAACCCTCAGCGTAGGGCGAATGCTAGAAAAAGATAAGGATTTCAGGGTGATCTATACGAGGAAAATAGATGAATATCCGTCTCTTACCGATAGAACTAACCTCGCCAATAGAAGCAAGGCAGACCTTTTTATATCTATCCATGTGAATGCCAATGCCAAAACTTCGCCTTATGGTACGGAGACTTTTGTGCTTGGGGTTACACGAAATGATGAAAACCTTGAAGTAGTAAAAAACGAAAACCAAGTGGCGTTTTTAGATGAAAAAGATAAGGAGAATTTCGCATATTATGACCCATCTTCCCCAGAATCTCTTATTGCGATGAAAATCCAGCAGGCAAGATATTTGGAAAGTAGTTTGAAATTGGCAAGTTTCGTGGAAGAAAATTTTGAACGAAAAGACAACCGATTTTCCAGAGGAGTGAAACAGGCTAATTTCCATGTGCTTCGTAGAACGGCAATGCCATCTGTACTTATAGAAATGGGTTTTTTGAGTAATTATGATGAGGCAAGCTACCTCGTTTCCGAAAAAGGGCAAAGCGAAATTTCAAAAAGTATCTATAATGCCATTATGAGCTATAAAAAAGCCTATGACCGAAAAGGAAATTATACACAAACAGCTCCAGTTGCTCCGCCAAAACCAGTAGAGCAACCTCTGAAAAATGATTTCAGAATTCTTCTAATGAGTACGCCTAATAGATATGATGCCAACTCGCCAGAGCTAAAAGGTCTCAACTATGTGCTTACCATAAAAGATGGTGATGTCTATAAATATTATTACGCGACTACTAATTTTGCCTCCGTGAGAGATAATAATCTAAAAACCGCTAAAACTGCTGGGTTCAAAAATGCTACTGCAATTAGTTTTGTTCCGAATCAAAAATTAAATCAGGGGTATTATACCATAGAGGTAGCGGTGAGTAAAAATAAATTGAGTTCTAATTCCTATATTTTAGAAACTTTAAAGGATAAAATAGAGCGAAATAAGGAAAATGGAACCTTTTATTATACTTATGGAAATGTAAAATCTCTTGAAGAAGCGGTTAGTTTACAAAAAGAATTAGAAAAGAAAGGAATTAAAAATACTGTAATTCAGAAAGTTATAAAATAAGTATTAAAAAAGTGGTGTTTTTTTTTGGTGAGTAAATAAAAAATATTATTTTTGCAAACCGAAAAAACGGATTGGCCTATTCGTCTAGTGGTTAGGACTCAAGATTTTCATTCTTGCAACAGGGGTTCGATTCCCCTATAGGCTACAATTTTTGAAAGAAATAAAAAAAAGTTTTGAAAAAATTTGCAGAGTAAAAAAAAAGTTATATCTTTGCATCCACAATTGAGAAGTAATTATGGCAAATCATAAATCAGCATTAAAGAGAATAAGACAGAATGCAGCGAGAAGGTTGCGTAATAGATATTATCACAAGACAGCTAGAACTGCTGTGAAAGTGTTAAGAAATGAGGAGGATAAAAATACTGCGTTGGAGCAACTTCCAAAAGTGATTTCTCTTCTTGATAAATTGGTTAAGAAAAATATTATTCATAAGAATAAAGCAGCTAATTTGAAAAGTAAATTGACTAAAAAAGTTAATAAATTAGCATAATTAAAATAAACTTGTTGGCCCGTTCGTCTATCGGTTAGGACTCAAGATTTTCATTCTTGCAAGAGGGGTTCGATTCCCCTACGGGCTACTGAAATAGCAGATTCTTTTTAGAGTTTGCTATTTTTTTGTCTTTTTTACTTTGAATAAAACAAGGTTAATAAATCGTTTTCTAAAATAAAAATCATACTTTTGCAAAAATTTTTCAGTATGTCAAAAAATTTAGTGATAGTAGAGTCGCCAGCGAAGGCAAAGACCATTCAAAAATATTTGGGTAAAGATTTTGAGGTGAAGTCTAGTTTTGGACACATTCGAGATTTGCCTAAAAAAGGAATGGGGATTAATTTGGAGACCTTCACGCCTGATTATGAAGTTTCTGCTGATAAAAAGAAAGTGGTAACCGAACTGAAAAATGCCGCTAAAAAAGCAGAAATGGTTTGGCTAGCTTCCGATGAAGACCGCGAGGGTGAGGCTATTGCGTGGCACTTGGCACAAGAACTAAAACTGAAAGATGAAAATACCAAACGAATTGTTTTCCACGAGATTACAAAAAATGCCATACTGAAAGCGGTAGAAAATCCGCGAAAAATAGACCAAAATTTAGTAAATGCCCAACAAGCAAGACGCGTCTTGGATAGAATCGTGGGATTTGAGATGTCGCCTGTCCTTTGGAAAAAGATAAAACCTGGCCTATCGGCGGGGCGTGTGCAGTCCGTAGCTGTGAGGCTCATCGTGGAGAGAGAGCAGGAAATCCGTGATTTTAAGCCTGTGGCTTCATACAAGGTAGAGGGCGTTTTTACCAATACTGAAAAACAAGAGATTTCGGCAAAGCTGAAAAAAGATTTTACTACTGAAAAAGAAGCGGAGGATTTCCTATCTCAATCTCAAAAAACAGAATTTAAGGTGCTGAATGTAGAGACCAAACCTGCACAGCGTTCGGCTTCGGCTCCTTTTACCACTTCTACCTTGCAACAGGAAGCGAGTAACCGACTGGGCTATGGCGTAACCACTACGATGCGTGTCGCACAGAGGCTTTACGAGGAGGGATACATTACCTATATGAGAACCGACTCCGTGAATTTATCACAAGAAGCAATCAATGGGGCAAAGGCTCAAATTTTGAAAGAATTCGGTGAAGAGTATTCCCAACCGAGAAATTATACCACAAAATCTTCATCGGCACAGGAGGCTCACGAGGCAATTCGTCCAACGGATTTTGGCGTGAAAACCATCGGTGATGCCCAGCTGAATAAACTTTATCAGCTCATTTATAAAAGAACAATGGCAAGCCAAATGGCGAATGCTAAACTGGAAAAAACCATTATAGAAATCGGTAATCCTACTTTGCCACAGCATTTTGAGGCACAGGGAGAGGTCATTATTTTTGATGGATTTTTGAGGGTTTATGGTATTCATAAAAATGATGACGAAGATACAGAAGACAACGAAAAATTATTACCGAAAGTAAAAGTAGGCGAGGTTTTAGACTATAAAAAAATCGTGGCAACGGAGAAATTCAGCCGTCCAACGGCTCGTTTTACCGAGGCAGGTTTGGTGAAAAAATTGGAGGAACTCGGCATCGGTCGCCCTTCCACTTATGCACCGACTATCCAGACCATTCAGAACAGAGAATATGTGGATAAAAGGGAAATTCTACCGCAGGAAAGGGAAATTTTGAAATTTACTTTATCTAAAACTCAACTGAAAAAAGAAGTTTTAACCGAAAAATTTGGTGGAGATAAAAATAAATTCGTTCCTACCGATATGGGGGTCGTGGTGAATGATTTCTTGACGGCTAATTTTAATGAAATTCTTGATTTTGGTTTCACTGCAAAAGTGGAGCAAGATTTTGATGATATTGCCAATGGCTCCGAAAAATGGAAGGATATGCTGAAAGGTTTTTATACCCAGTTTCACCCAAAAATAGAGGAAGTAGGCGAGAATGCAGACCGAGCGACAGGTGAGCGATTGCTGGGGCAAGACCCTAAAACAGGGAAAAATGTCTATGCGAGAATTGGGCGTTTTGGACCGATGGTGCAAATCGGAGAGGCGGATAATAAAGATGAAAAACCAAGTTTCGCTTCACTCCTACCGCACCAAAATATTACCACAATTTCACTCGATGAAGCCTTGGATTTATTCAAAATACCATTTGATTTACAGGAAGTTGAGGGGCAGGCGGTGTCCGTAGGTGTGGGTAGGTATGGACCTTATATAAAATGGGGCGAGACTTTCATTTCCATTGGGCGGAATACCGATCCTTTCTCTGTGAATCAAGAGGTGGCGGAGGAGATTATCCGTGAGAAAATACAAGCGGATATGCCTATTGCGACCTACAAGGGAGA
>JAUNHO010000059.1 GCA_030523905.1 Bergeyella zoohelcum | reverse complement strand
TAGCGAAAAATAATAGAATACTATTAATTACTAATAATAATGATTTGCTATGGAAAAAGTTTTATCGGTAAGGAATCTTACTAAAAAATTCAAAAGAGTAGTGGTCAATAAAATCTCTTTTGATGTCTATAAAGGCAATGTTTATGGGGTTTTAGGACCGAATGGAAGTGGGAAATCTACCACTTTTGGTATGCTACTTTCTACCATCAATGCTACCTCTGGTGAGTGGGAATGGTTTGGCGAAAAAGGTACGACTACCGAAAGCCTGAAAAAGATTGGGGCAATCATAGAGCAGCCTAATTTTTACCCATATCTCAGTGCCGAAAAAAATCTAAAAATAGTGGCAGAAATCAAGGGTGTGGCGTATAGTAGAATAGACGAAGTGCTAGATTTGGTGGGGCTTTTGGAGCGAAAAAAAGATAATTTCAGCACCTATTCTCTTGGAATGAAGCAACGCCTTTCTATTGCCTCCGCACTACTGAATCAGCCAGAGGTTTTAATCCTTGATGAACCTACCAATGGGCTTGACCCTCAGGGGATTATACAGGTGAGAGAACTCATCGGTAAGATAGCCGATATGGGGACTACCATTATTATCGCCAGTCATTTACTTGACGAAATAGAGAAAATCTGTACGCATACCATCGTGCTGAAAAATGGCAACGCACTCTACTCTGGAAGCGTGGAGGGAATGACGAATACCAATGGCTTTTTTGAACTAAAAGCGAATGATTTTGAGCAATTAGAAGCGGTAATTAATTCATTTTCAGATGTTTCTTCTTTGGAGCAAAAAAGTGGCAAACTGATTTTGCGAATGAAAAATGACCTCCCAGCCGAGCAGCTCAACCAGTGGCTAGTAGAAAAAGGGATATACCTTTCTCATTTGGCGAAAAAGAAAGAAAGTCTTGAAAATCAATTCCTTGAACTTGTAAAAAACTAAAAAAATTATGGTAAGATTATTAAAATTAGAATGGCTAAAAAACACGGGTTATCGTCCATTCAAGGTGTTTTCTATTATTTATTTTGGCTTGTTGGTGATGTTGTTGTTTATCGGCCTGGTAGATTTTGAGTTATTTGGAAATACCATCAACTTGAAAGAACAGGGCTTTTATGATTTCCCTGAAATTTGGAATTTTACAACCTATGTGGTGGGATTACTTAAAATATTTCTGGGTTGTATCATTGTTTTTGGGATTTGCCAAGAGTTTTCCAACCGAATGTTCAAACAAAACATCATCGATGGTCTCAGTAAAAAGGAGTTTTTGGTTTCCAAAATGCTTACGATACTGGTGTTTAGTTTGGTTTCTACAATATTGGTGTTTGTGATTACCTTTCTTTTGGGTAAAAATTATTCCGTTACACAAGAGACCGAAAAAATCTTTGCAGAAGTCTATTTCGTGGGGAATTATTTCGTGAAATTATGTGCGTTTTTCTCCTTTCTGATGTTCCTTTCTATGTTGTTTAGGAAGTCTATTTTTGTGTTTTTGTCATTTTTCGTTTGGTGGATTATCTCAGGTGTTTTGTCGTCTCTTGAACAATTTTTGTATGTAGGTAATAAAATAATGGGAGAGAGTGATAGAGAAACGGTGAGCGAGTTGGTAAGTCACCACTATATCGCAGACTATTTACCTCTTGGAGCAATGTCAAAACTGATACCTGCACCTTTTATGAGAACGAATTTTGCGAAAGCATTGGGGGCGGAATATCAATTTACCTATCCCACAGAGTCTCTTGTATGTTGTATCGTTTGGATATTTGTGTTTTCATACGGAAGTTATTTTATATTAAAGAAAAGAGACTGGTAATGAGTTAATTAAAAAAGCCTAATCAATTCCGATTAGGCTTTCCTTTTTGCTATGGTTTTACATTGAATAGTCTTTGTTTTATCATCTCTGCGATGGCAAGAATATCCTCACCGATGAGGCGGTCGTCTTCCAATTTTGCCACTTTCGTTCTGATGATTTCGTAGTTTTCTTCTATGATTTTGGAGCATTTGGCTGGTCTTCGGAACTCTAAACCTTGTGCGGCAAACATCAGTTCTACGGCGAAAATATGTACTAAATTATCTAAAACTTGGTTGAATTTCCTGCCCGAAATACTTCCCATAGAGACATGGTCTTCTTGCCCCAAACTGGTAGGGATAGAGTCTGCCGATGCTGGGAAACAAAGGGTTTTGTTCTCCGTTACCAAAGCCGCCGAAGTATATTGCGGAATCATAAAGCCAGAGTTCAGCCCAGAACTTTCTGCCAATAATCTAGGCAATCCGAATTTTCCTTCTAATAATAAATAGCTTCTTCTATCGGAAATATTTCCAAGTTCTGCGGCCGCCAGAGTAGCGTAATCCAGTGGTAAAGCCATTAGCTGTCCGTGGAAATTCCCACCAGAGATAGACTCCTCTGCACTCAATACAATAGGGTTATCCGTTACGGAATTGAGTTCCGTTTCTGTCATTTCTTTTAGGTGTTCAAAGGCGTTTCTACTCGCTCCGTGTACCTGTGGAACGCATCTCATAGAGTAAGGGTCTTGTACGCGGTCGCAGTCTTCGTGTGCTTTTAGGTTTTCAGAATTTTTCAGGAATTTTAGCATTCTTGAAGCCACTTTTTTACTTCCTGCGAAAGGTCTTATTTCGTGAAGTTCTTTTTTGAATGGACTAGCCGAGCCTCTGTATGCCTCCAAACTCATCGCTGCCGTCATATCTGCTAAATCTACCAAATAGGACATTTTTTCTAAACCTTTGATGGCGTGTGAGAGAATGAACTGCGTCCCATTGATTAGCCCTAAACCTTCTTTTGGTCCTAGTGTTAATGGGCTTAGTCCGTGTTCTTTCAGTACCTTGTCCGTTGCTACTACTTCTCCATTTTTCCAGACTTTACCCAAGCCCAAAAGCGGTAAAACCATATGCGAAAGCGGTGCCAAATCGCCAGAAGCTCCCACAGAACCTTGCTCTGGAACGACAGGGATTATGTCTTTTTCTAGCATCAAAATCATTCTTTCTATGACTTCTAATGACACCCCCGAAAAGCCCTTGGAAAGAGCGTGGATTTTGGCAATCATCATTATTTTGGAAAGTTCTTTGTCTATTGGTTTTCCTACTCCCACAGCGTGAGAAATGATGAGGTTATGTTGCAACTGAGCGGTTTCTTCTTCGGAAATTTTGGTATCACAAAGTGGTCCAAAACCAGTATTGATGCCATATACGGTGCGGTCGGACTCCACTATGGCTCTCACATTGTTCTGCGATTTTAGGATTTGCTCTTTTGCTTTTTTGTTGAGCTTTGCTTTTTTAGGGTTTTTTGCTATTTCCAAAACATCTTGGAAAGAAAATGTATCTATACCGTAAATCATTGTAAAAAATTTGGGGCTAAAAATACATAATTTTTAGCAAATTGAAAAATTAAATTTTCCTATTTTTGCGGAGTGAATGCAGATTTAGAACTTCAACTCAAAACTCTACCTAGTGAGCCTGGCGTGTATCGTTATTACGATAAGAAAGGCGATTTGCTCTATGTAGGAAAGGCGAAAGACCTAAAAAAAAGAGTGTCTTCTTATTTTAATAAAAATCTTTCAGGCTACAAAACCAAGATAATGGTCGGTAAAATTCATCGGCTTGAAACCACCATTGTACCAAGTGAATTTGATGCCTTGTTACTAGAAAACAACCTCATCAAGGAACACCAGCCCTTCTACAATATAATGATGAAGGATGATAAATCTTACCCCTATATCTGCATCAAAAATGAACCGTTCCCAAGGATTTTCTTGACCAGAAAAAAGGTAAAAGACGGCTCGGAATATTTCGGGCCATATGCCAAGGTTCGCCCTGCGAAAGTCCTGCTGGAAACCATTAAAAGTATTTATAAAATCCGCTCGTGTAGTCTGGATTTAGCGTTTGATAAAGTAGAAAAAGGAAAATATAAAGTCTGTCTAGAATACCACATAAAGAACTGCGATGCTCCTTGCGAAGGGCTGGAAAGCGAGGCGGAATACCACAAGAAACTCACAGCGATACGGGCGATGATAAAGGGAGATTTCCGCCTAGCGAAAGATTATTTGATGAATGAAATACAATTTTTTGCCAAAAAATTAGAGTTTGAAAAAGCCCAATTGGTAAAGGAAAGGCTAGATTTATTAGAGGATTATCAGGCAAAGCATACGGTGGTCAATCCAAATATAGATGATGTAGATGTTTTTGGTATTGTGAGTGATGAGGCTTCGGCTTATGTTAATTATTTCAAAATCCAAAACGGAAATATTATCCAAAGTTACACCACCGAAGTGAAAAAAATGCTGGAAGAAACCGATGAAGAGATTTTGGAAGAAACTTTGATAGAAATTCGGAAGAAATTTCAGTCCAATTCCAAGGAAATTTTATTGCCATTTCATCTCAATTTTGAAATTCCTAATGTGAAATTTATCGTTCCAAAATTGGGAGATAAAAAGAGAATAGTAGAACTTTCCGAGCGAAATGCCAATGAATACAGGGTGGAAAAACTAAAACAAATACAAATAACAGACCCAGACCGCCATACCAACCGAATAATGGCAGAGATGAAAAAACTGCTTCGTCTGCCCGTAGAACCACGCCATATAGAGGGGTTTGATAACTCTAATATCCAAGGTACGAACCCAGTTTCTGCCTGTGTGGTCTTCAAAAACGGAAAGCCATCGAAGGCGGATTATCGTATTTTTCACCCTAAATCTGTAGAAGGGCCGAATGATTTTGCCACGATGGAAGAGGTAATCTACCGCCGATATAAAAGAATGATAGACGAAAACGAACCTCTGCCACAGCTTATTTTGATAGATGGTGGTAAGGGGCAGCTCAGTTCCGCTGTGAAAAGCCTGAAACTTTTGGGGCTGTATGGTAAGATTTCCATCATTGGGATTGCCAAACGCTTGGAGGAATTGTTCTTTCCAGAAGACCCTATTCCCCTGTATTTAGATAAAAAATCAGAAACCTTGAAAATCTTGCAACGCGTACGAGATGAGGCTCATAGATTTGGCGTGAAGCATCACCGAACAAGAAGGAAAAACACTACAATAAAATCCGAACTAGACGAAATCCCAGGAGTGGGGGAGAAGTCCGTAGAGTTGCTACTTTCTAAACTGAAATCTGTAAAACGCATCAGAGAGGCATCGCTAGAAATATTGGAAGAAATACTCGGTAAAGTCAAAGGAAAGGTTGTTTGGGAGTATTTTAATGCTTAAAAAATTAATAGAAAATTTTATAAAAGTTAGATGAATTTATTTTAATATCTAACTTTTTTGTATTTTTGAAAAATGATAACACTTACCGAAGAAAATTACCTAAAAGCTATTTTCCATCTTACCGAAGAGACTAACTCGTTCAATGTGAATGAGTTGAGCAAATATCTTGGTGTAAAAATGCCAAGTGCAAATAATATGATGAAAAAATTTGCGGACAAAGGCTGGGTGCTTTATGAAAGTTACAAACCTCTTATAATAACCGAAGATGGGCGGAAACAGGCAGCTCTTATCGTGCGGAAACATAGGCTCACAGAGATGTTTTTGGTGAAGCAGATGGGCTTCGGCTGGGAGCAAGTTCACGAGATTGCAGAGGAGATAGAGCATATAAAATCGGAGTTGTTTTTTGATAAAATAGACGAACTTTTGGGTTTCCCAAAGACCGACCCACACGGCTCACCTATTCCTGATAAAAATGGAGTGATTATTCATTATAACTATCTGAAACTCAGTGAGTGCCAAGTAGGGCAAGAAGTTTGTTTTATGGCACTTACGGAATCTCCTAATGAGTTACTTACTTTTTTGAACGATAAAAAATTATCTCTGAATACCACTATAAAAATCCTTAATATACAGGCGTTTGATAAAAGTATGGAGATAGTATATAACGACAGAAAGGAGACTTTCAGTCATTTGGTTTGTGAAAAACTTCTAATCACGAAAATATAAAAAAGTCGCAATTTTTATACTTGCGACTTTTTCAAACCATATGATAACACTTATTAAAACTTAATAATATCTTTCATTTTTTCGGTCTCTTCATTTACCAGTTCCTCATCTACAAGGATTTTACCACTATGTTCATCTACGATGATTTTCTTTCTTTGGGCTATTTCCATTTGTTTTTGTGGTGGAATGGTAAAGAACGCACCCTTTGCAGCACCTCTTTCAAGACCTACAACCGCCAACCCGTTTGCAGATTTTTCACGGATATTGTTATAGGCTTTTAGTAGTCTTTCGTCTATTTGCTCGGAAAATTCTTTAGATTTTTCCAATAGATATTCCTCTTCTTTTTCAGTTTCGGCAATCAGACCATCTAGTTCCTCTTTCTTGAATTTCAAGTGTTTTTTTTGCTCATCTATTTTAGAGTTCAGCTCGTCTAGGGCTTCTTTTTTGTGAGAGATTTTTGCATTAGCTTCTCTTATTCTTTTTTCAGCCAACTGAATTTCAAGGTCTTGGAACTCTATTTCCTTTGAAAGTGCCTCAAACTCTTTATTATTTCGTACATTCTCCTGCTGGATTTTGTACTTTTCTATCATATTTTTAGAATGCGTGATGGCTTCCTTCTTGGTATTGATTTCGCCATTTTGCTCCTTTATATCTTCATTATATTTAGATGCTCTTGTTTCTAGGCGTTG
>JAUNHO010000058.1 GCA_030523905.1 Bergeyella zoohelcum | reverse complement strand
TAAATCTATTGTTCCATCTACCACTGTATTTTTCTTCAAGGTATCTTTATGAGATACTTTGATGGTATAGGTTTGCCCAGCCACTGGATTTTTGATGACCACTTGCTCTACATTATCCACCGTGTTATCGGCTTTTGTAGCGGCGTTATTTGGGTTGGCAGGGTCTAATTTCCAAGGTAGATATTCTGTACCATTAGTATCTACTATACGAAGGTCAAGGTCATTTACCAAGGTTTTAGTTCTTTCGTTTAGAGTAGATTCACTTGGTAGGGTTTTAGATATAGGGTCTGCCCAAGCGATGGTTACTACAAGCGGCTCATTGTTGGCAGCGGTTACTTGTATCGTATCTGTATTGCCATTTTGGAGCGTTTTTTCTTCTATTAAGGAAGTTTTATCTCTAAGGCTGATGGCAGTAGCTGCTTTATAGGCATTTAGAAGCCCCCAGCCACTTGCATAGTCAGGTCCATCATTAGCTCCTGCTTCATTTGCGGTAGCGATAGCCAATGCTTTTAGAGTGGCAGCCCTCATAAAGGCACCATTATTTTTATTTTTATAAAGCTCTTGAAGT
Organism: Bergeyella zoohelcum; assembly: GCA_030523905.1. Taxonomy (GTDB): domain Bacteria; phylum Bacteroidota; class Bacteroidia; order Flavobacteriales; family Weeksellaceae; genus JAUNHO01. The sequence goes on along the minus strand of JAUNHO010000058.1, from coordinate 6,058 downwards.
AGAAGCAAAGACCCTGTAACATTCGGTGATGCCATAGAAGTTCCACTCATAGTATCATATGTGGTATTGGCAGTACCAGTAGAGTAGATGCTTACACCCACCCCAGTGATGTCTGGTTTTATCCTTCCGTCATCTACTGGCCCGTATCCGCTGAATGATGCCATTTGTACATCAGTAGGCTGTGTATAGCCACCACTGATTTTTTGTGCTGCACCTACCGTTAGGATATTTTTAGCCAAAGCACCGTGAAGAATGGTATCGTAGCCTAATGCCCCACCATTTTTTTGGCGTACTTTGGTAGAGGTAGTCCATACATAGTCTCCGTTGGCATCTTTTACGCGTACATAGTGAAGCCCACCTGCTTCAGGGCCATCTCCTCTTGGGTTTCCTGCTGCTTTCACAGGTAAATAATGCGGAGCTCCAAGGGTGAAAACATCCCATTTGCGGTCTTCTGTGGTGTATTTTCCGTAGAATCTGTACTCTGTTTCCTCGTCATCACCTAGCCAGTGCCAGCCAGTAGCCCCAGACCAATCTCCCCACTCAAATGCTCCTGCGAAACCATAAGAATGATTGGAAATCAAGGCACCTTTTTCCGCAGCGGCAATCATTTCTGTCATATCATTATTCCAGTCGTGAGCCACTAGTTTTGCCTTTGGAGCCATACCTTTTGCATTGCCATCTACCCCAGAAGCCACCATAGTACCAGCTACATGGGTTGCGTGAGAATTTACGCCAGTAGCATCATCGCCTTGCGTTACTCTACCGCCAAACTCCTGATGTGTAAGTAAAACCTTACCGCCGTCCCATTCATAGACAACCATATCTTCACCTTCTAGGTTGAAGATACCAGCATCGGAGTGAAGTCTATCGGTAAGAGTCCCTTGCCCTGCACCTTTATTATAGGTTACATAGTAGAGTGGTTTTCCTGTTTTGGTTTCAAAGCCTCTCAGCTCGTAGTATTTGTTCTCAATAGTCCCTGAAAACGGAATGTTCTTTTTCTTTGCTAGGGTTTTCAGATCAGAAATACTTAAAGTATTTTTCTTAAAGTCTTGTTTAAGAAAGTTTAGCGTCTTAAAATCAGACACTTTACGAATAGATACCACTTGCTCTTCGGTTTGTGCAAAAACTAGTGACGGCATTAGCATAAAACTAACCGCCACAGGCATTGCTACTCTATATCCAGCAAATGGATTTGTAGTAGTTTTACCCATTTTTCTATTATTATTTTTAGACCCGCGATATTACAAAAAATATTCTAATGGATAAGCAAAAAAATAATTAAATAGATTCGGTTTTAATTTGATATATAGGTCTTTATATTGCTTTTAGTGGGGAAATATTATTGATTTTGGTTAAAATCCTACTAAAAAAGTAGGGTATTGATAAGCTGATAAAAATCAGTTATTTGTCTTTTTGTATGGTAAGGTCTTTCAAATCAGATGTATTTCCGTTGAAAATATTCACATCTACTTTCGTATTAATGCCTTCTACGATGCCGTTTTCTGTGAATTGCCAAAAATCCCAGTTGCTATTTGGTGAAGGCGTAGAGACATCATTATAATTGGCCAACCAAAGCGGATAGCCATCCAGCTCATCTTGTAAAACATCTCTATGGTAATAATAATAGGTATAGATAATAGGCTTCTGCCCATAGTTTTCCTCTACTATTTTTAGCCAAGTTTTTAGGTTTTCTATGAGTTCTTTTCTAGAATATTTACTTGATTTTTTTTCAATATCCAGCACGGGAACTAGGTCGCCGCTTTCCAGTTTTACACTTTCAAGGAAGTTATTGGCCTGTTTTACAGGGTCTTCATTTGGGCGATAAAAATGATATGCACCCCGTATCAAGTTGTGCTTTTTTGCCTTTGCCCAGTATTTTTTGAAATGTCGGTCTTTGCTGTTTTTACCCATCGTTGCTCGTAGTACAACGAATTTTATTGGGACACTTTTATTGGCAATAGAGAGCGAATCCCATTGTATATCCTCTGGGTTTTGGTAATGAGAAATGTCTATTCCGAAGGTTTTATCCGTATTTTCACTGATGATTCTTCGGATTCTTTTGGATTCGTAAGCATTGTTTTTCAGAGATTTATGCTCATATCTGGTGAAGTACATCGCGTAGTAAAAGGCTATTTTTTCTTTAAGATAATAGCCAGTGCCTAAAAGAGAGATTACCAAAATAAGGAGCAGAGTCCAGCGGCGAAATAGCCAATGGCTTTTCCTTTTTTGATGCCTTTTGCGTGTAGTATTTCTTTTGGTGCTTCTCTTTTTTTTCATTTGACGATACGGATTAAATTTTGTGCCTATAAGTTTGAAAACCGATGCCCTTCGGATTTATTTTTGTGAGCATCGGTTTGGAAATTTGTGAGCATCGGATTAAAAGCGATGCCCATCGGATTTTTAGTGGCTCATTACATTCTATCCACTGTGCCAATGCCTAGTAGAGACAACGCCCTTTTGATGGTACTTCCCGTAAGTTCGGAAAGTTTCAAACGGAAGTTCTTCACGCTATCTTCTTCGTTTAGGATTGGGTTGTTTTGATAGAATGAATTATAGGTTTTTACCAAATCATATACGAAATTGGCAACTTGGGCAGGGCTGAGAGTTTCCGCTGCTTTCTCCACCACTTCCTTATATATAGAAAGCTGTATGATGAGCTGCTTTTCGTATTCGTTCAGTGTGTTTTGGTTTTCTACATTGCCGTGGTTTCCTGCTTTGCCCAGTAGCGACTGGATTCTAGCATAGGTGTATTGAATGAAAGGACCTGTATTTCCATTAAAATCAATACTTTCCGCTGGGTTGAAAAGGATTTTTTTCTTCGGATCTACTTTTAGGATAAAGTACTTCAAAGCCCCCATTCCAACGGTTTCGTAAGATTGTTCTTTTTCTTCTTCCGAAAGGTTTTCCAGTTTGCCCAGTTCCTGTGCTTTTTCTTTGGCAGTCAGGTACATCTCTTGCATTAGGTCGTCTGCATCTACTACGGTTCCTTCGCGGGATTTCATTTTTCCGTTCGGGAGTTCTACCATTCCGTAGGAGAGATGGTAGAGTTGATCTGCCCAGCTGTAACCGAGTTTTTTCAATATTTTGAATAAAACTTGGAAATGATAATCTTGCTCATTCCCAACGGTATAGATGAGTTTTTGGATATTATTTTCCTTGAAACGCTCCACGGCAGTTCCCAAATCTTGCGTCATATAGACGGAAGTACCATCGGAACGGAGAAGGAGTTTCTGGTCTAGCCCTTCATCTGCCAAATCTACCCATACAGAGCCGTCTTCTTTTTGGTAAAAAATCTGTTTATCTAGCCCCTCTTGTACCAAATCTTTACCGAGAAGATAGGTGTTACTTTCGTACTGAACTTGGTCAAAATCTACACCCAAACGCTTGTAAGTCTGTGCGAAACCTGCATAAACCCATTGGTTCATCATTTTCCAAAGGTTATGGGTGGTCTGGTCGCCTTGCTCCCATTTTAGTAGCATTTCTTGTGCTTTTTTGATGGAAGGTGCTTGTTTTTTTGCGGTTTCTTCATCGGTGCCTTGTGCGGTGAGGTCGGTAATTTCGTTTTTGTAGCGTTTGTCAAATTCCACATAGTAGTTGCCCACCAGTTTATCACCTTTTATATTGTGAGTTTCGGGCGTTTCGTTATTTCCAAATTCTTGCCAAGCGAGCATAGATTTGCAAATATGAATACCTCTATCGTTGATGATTTGCGTTTTTATCACATCATACCCTGCTTCTTTAAGGATTTGTGAAACGGAAAATCCTAAAAGATTATTTCTGATATGCCCCAAGTGCAGTGGTTTATTCGTATTCGGTGAAGAATATTCTACCATTACGCTTTGGTTTTTCTTTTCTATTTTGTTAAAATTTTCTTCTAATGATTGAAGATTTTTTACGAAAAATTCATTTTTAATGGAGAGATTAAGGAAGCCTTTCACCACATTGAAATTTTCCACAAAATCGGTTTGCTCTACAAAAGCCACCCCAAGTTCGCTACCGATGGCATCAGGACTTTTCTTTAATTGTTTCACCAAAGGAAAGGTTACAAGCGTAAAATCGCCCTCAAATTCTGGTTTCGTTTGCTGAACTTCCAGCGTCATACCACCCATTTCATAAAGAGAAGTGATGATTTCGGTGGCTTTATGTTCTATAATATCTTTTATATTCATAATTTCAAATTCTGTGCAAATATACAGATTTTAGATTTTTTCATTTTGCTCTCTTCAAATAAAAAGCCTATTTTTGTCATCTATTGTAAATTGTTTTTTTAATTTTTATCCGAAATGGCATAGGAAACGGCGGCGTAAAGAAAATTTAAGAACTTTTCGTTAAAAAAGCCTTATTGTTTGAAGCGAAGTCATAGGCGGAGCAAGTTTTAAGGCTTTTAGAAAAGTGACTAAATTTTTAGCCAAAGTTTCCAAGCCTTGACTTTTTGGTTCTTTTGTGTTAAGACAAAAGAACGAAAGATGAAAATGTTTTTATTTAGAAATTAAGATTTAAGAAATTGTTATTTAATCATTCTGATATGAAAATTTTATCCATTATTTTATTCGTTTTGGTAGTCCAGTTAGGATTGGCACAAAGTATTAATTTTGATGATTTCTATGAAAAAGGAAGCCTCCGTGTGGATTTTCTTTTTTACGGAAATTCAACTGATAAAAGTGTTTCTATCCATCGTATGAAACGAGATGAACACTTTGGTGGTGGTACTTCTAGCCAACTGATTTATCCCCAGTATGGGAATTATAATGTCCTTGTAAAAGATGCTAAAACAGGAAAAACGATTTTCTCCAAAGGTTTTAGCCCTATTTTTGATGAATGGCAAGCGACCGATGAGGCGAAAAAAGTAACGAAAGCCTTTGAAAATTCGGTGCAAATGCCGTTCCCAAAAGCAGAAATTATTTTTGAAATCCAAGATAGGGGAGCGGACGGAAAATTCAAAACGATTTTCAGCCAAAACATCAATCCTACCGATTATAATATCCTAAAAGAACCTGCAAAGCAATATGCCGTGAGCGAAATTTACAAGAACGGAAAACCTAGCCAAATGGTTGATATTGCGATAATTGCAGAAGGATATACCAAGGAAGAAATGGCAAAATTCCGTGCAGATGCCCGTAGGTTATCAGAGTATATGTTTAGCATTCCGCCGTTTTCGGAGTTCAAGAATAAATTTAATATTTATGCCATAGAAAGCCCATCGGAAGAGTCAGGAACTGATGTTCCAGGAGAGAATATTTATAAAAATACCATTTTAGATTCTCGTTTTTATACCTTCGGTGTGGAAAGGTATTTAACCACAACTTCAAGTTTCAAATTGGCAGATATAGCCGCTAATGTACCATATGACCAGATTTATGTTTTGGTGAATACCGATAGATATGGTGGTGGTGGATTTTATAATGTAATTAATTTAGTATCAGCAGATGATAAGTTATCAGATAAGGTTTTCGTGCATGAGTTTGGACACGGTTTTGTAGGTTTAGCAGATGAATATTATACTAGCGAGGTGGCTACGGATAGTTATTATAATTTGAAATTAGAACCTTGGGAACAAAACATTACAACAATGGTAAATTTTGATGCTAAATGGAAAGATTTGGTAAAGAAAAAAACGCCAATTCCTACGCCACGCACACCGAAATATGAGAAAGAAGTAGGTGTTTTTGAGGGTGGGGGATATTCCGCAAAAGGGATTTATAGCCCAGTGCAAGACTGCCGAATGAAATCTAACACCCCTGATGGTTTCTGCCCTGTTTGTAGCCGAACCATAGCCGATGTAATAGAGTTTTATACTAGGTAAATGGAATGATTTTATTATATTTGCACACTGAATTTTAATCATTTATAAATAAAAAATATGAGAACATACGCAGGTATTCCTGAGGAAAATGCAACGCTAGAAAACTCAAAAGTAATGCTCGTTACCGTGCCTTATGATGGGACTTCTACTTGGGGTAAAGGAGCAGATAAAGGGCCAGAATTATTCCTTAATGCTTCAGACAATATGGAGCTTTATGACATAGAAACCGCTACGGAACCTTATTTGGAAGGCGTT
>JAUNHO010000057.1:4424-6641 GCA_030523905.1 Bergeyella zoohelcum | reverse complement strand
CTAATCTTACCGAAATTTTGCAAGAAAAAGACTAAATTTGCACCCTACAATTTTAAGTATGGGCAAAAATAAAATAGCAAGATTTGAGGAAAACAAAAACCTTCCGAATGTGATACAACCTACGAGAGATGAGGCTCTGAATGGCTTTCATTTGAAAGGGAAATGGTGTGAAAAAGTTTTCAAAAATGATAACCCAATTGTGCTAGAACTGGGCTGTGGGAAAGGAGAATACACGGTAGGTTTGGCAGAAAAATTCCCTGATAAGAATTTCATCGGTGTGGATATAAAAGGGGCGAGATTTTGGTTTGGTGCCAAAGATGCCGTCCGAAAAAACTTGAATAATGCGGTGTTTCTTCGTACTCAAATAGAGCTAATTGATTGCTTTTTTGCTGAAAATGAAGTAGATGAAATCTGGATAACCTTCCCAGACCCTCAAATAAAATACCGCCGTACTAAACACAGAATGACCAACCCAGAGTTTCTAGAACGCTACAAAAACATTTTGAAAAAAGATGGTATAATGCACCTAAAAACAGACTCCGAATTTCTACACGGCTATACATTAGGGCTTTTGCAAGGGCTTGGTTATGAAATTATTTCTGCTCATCACGATATTTATGGAGCGGCAGAATACGACCCAGAAACACCACTTCTTCGCGAAGTAAGAACCTATTACGAAGAGCTTTTTTCTGCCAAAGGAAAAACCATTACCTATATAAAATTTAGGATAAAATAAGTATGAAAAAAATAATAATTTCCTTATTGATAGGCGTTTCTTGTTTAGTTTCGGCACAAAAAAAGAAAAAGACCAACATTATGGAAAGTACTAATATCCAAGAAATAGAAAGTTTTTTGGCAACAGCCAGCCATAGTGACCCTAGAAAATATTTTTTGAAGCAAAAGCTCATAACTTTGAAAAATGCGGAATGGACAAAAGGAGCCAAAGACCATAAACCTATGGCTACTAGACCAATAATAGAGGAAGTTCCCGCTGTGAATACAACTTCAACAACTAGCTATCCTGATGAAACTGCAGAGTTTCAAAAACTGATGAATGAAACAGGAGATACTCACAAAACAAGAACGGTGAAACTTCTTAACACACTTTTTGACCAAGATATTAATAGTAAAGATGCTATTTTACTCATTACCAATAATACAAATTGTAATATGATAATGAGAATAGTGGGCGATAAAACATCTTACAACCTTCCTATTCCCGCAAAAGGTGATAATTCTATTGTGGTATTAAAAGGTGTATATGAATTGAAAAGTATTTCGTGTAATATAGGGTATCTTTCTACTAAAGAAATTACTAAAAGCCAAATGATTATTCTCAATCCATCAACGAAATAATAAAAAAAATCTTAAAAAAACTCTACTCTGAAAATTTCAGAATAGAGTTTTTTATTTATAGTAATCTATTAAGCTTCAAAATCTTTATCAGAATCAGCATTTACTTTTGCTCCTTCTTCTTTTGATTTTTCTTTATCTGCTTTTCTTTGAGATTGTCCTTCTTTGATAGCTTCTGCTACTGTCGCAAGGATTCTATCCACAGACTTGGAAGCGTCATCATTTCCTGGGATTACGAAATCTACTTTTCTTGGGTCAGAGTTAGTATCCACGATACCAAATACAGGGATACCCAATTTTTTAGCTTCTGTAACCGCAATATGCTCTCTCATAATATCTACTACAAATACAGCAGACGGAAGTCTCACCATATCAGAGATAGAACCTAGGTTTTTCTCAAGATTAGCTCTTTGTCTATCTACTTGTAGTCTTTCTTTTTTAGATAAAGTTTCAAATGTGCCATCTTTTTTCATTTTATCGATAGCGTTCATTTTCTTTACAGCCTTACGGATAGTAACGAAGTTGGTAAGCATACCACCTGGCCATCTTTCTGTAATGTAAGGCATATTAAGTTCTTGTGCGTGTTTTGCAACTACTTCTTTTGCTTGTTTTTTAGTTGCTACGAAAAGAACTTTTTTACCAGCAGAAGTTAGTTTTTCTAGTGCTGCACAAGCCTCATCTAGTTTTACTGCTGTTTTATGTAAATCGATGATGTGAATACCATTTTTCTCCATAAAGATGTATGGAGCCATATTCGGATTCCACTTTCTGGTCATATGCCCAAAGTGTACACCTGCCTCTAGGAGGTCTTTTACATTTGCTTTTGCCATTTTTTGTTTGTTTAAGTCAGTTTACTTTCCGCTT
>JAUNHO010000057.1:0-4414 GCA_030523905.1 Bergeyella zoohelcum | reverse complement strand
TTTACATTTGCTTTTGCCATGTTTCTGTTTTTGTTAGTTTACTTTCCGCTTTTTCGGCAATCAACTTTACAATGAGTGGGAGTAAAGTTTGGATGCTAAACATAACGGGCAATTTTGCTTTTTCAAGCAGATTAAATTTAATAAGTTTTCTAAAAAACCAATCGCAAATCTTAACGCTTTGAGAATTGGAATTTCTTTCTTGCTTTCTTCTGTCCTGGTTTCTTTCTTTCCACCATTCTAGCATCTCTTGTAAGCAAACCTACTGGCTTCAAGATTGCTCTAAACTCTGCATTAATCTCGCAAAGAGCTCTAGAAACACCTAGTCTGATAGCCTCTGCTTGACCAGTAATACCACCACCGAAAACATTTACTGTAACATCATATTGAGCAGAAGTTTCAGTAAGTGTAAGTGGCTGATTTACTTTATATACCAATACATCTGTATTGAAATATTCCTTAGCATCTCTACCATTTATAGTGATATTTCCTGTTCCTGGCTTTACATAAACTCTTGCTACAGAAGTCTTTCTTCTTCCTATTTTATGAACTGTTGACATACTATTTATTTAAATTCGTTAATATTAATAGTTTTAGGCTGTTGAGCTTCGTGTTTATGTTCTGTACCTTCATATAGATAAAGGTTTTTAAGAATAGCAGCCCCTAATCTATTTTTCGGAAGCATACCCTTTACGGATTTTTCCAAAATTCTAAGGCTATTTTTCTTCTTAAGCTCCTCAGCAGTCATAGACTTCTGCCCACCAGGATACCCTGTATGCCAAATGTAAGTCTTGTCAGCCCACTTGTTCCCAGAAAGAGTAATCTTTCCTGCATTCAAAACAATCACATTATCTCCGCAATCTACATGTGGAGTAAAGTTTGTTTTGTGCTTACCTCTCAAAATCTTTGCAACCGCAGAAGCTAGTCTCCCGAGCGGTTGTCCTTCAGCGTCTACCACAACCCATTCTTTATTAGCGGTAGCCTTGTTCGCTGATACAGTTTTGTAACTTAATGTATTCACACTTTTTTAGTTAACGATTAAACATAATTTTCCCGTAAGGGTGTGCAAAGGTACAACTTTTTTTTGAAACAGAAAAATTTTATTAATTTTTCCTAAAAAATACCGAAGCAGATAAAGAAAAATCTCCACCGAAGTAGAGATTTTTTAGTTATTAAAAGCCTAAATTGGTATTAGGTTTTAGTTTCTTCAAGATAGATTTTGGCACTCCATTTTTATTGACCAAAATTGCCGTAGATTTATAAAGTACATACGGTTTGGTTACATACAAATATCCATCAAAATCATTGGTTGTTCCCCAAGAATTTTTCACAATATAGTATTCTTTTCCATTTTGGTCTTTGGCTATTCCCACTATCTGCATTCCGTGGTCATCGGTGGTAGATAGATTGTTAAGCCCTTTTTGTCTCATCTCCTCCGTAATGGTTTTATCAGGTTTTGGAGCGGTAAATAAATCCTTTTTTATTTCAGGCGTAATATTATCCAAATCAATATCAGGTACATACGCTACACCATTTTTATACGAAAAATATGGCTCACTCACATCGGTTGCCCAGCCCACAGAATAGCCTTTCGCAATGGAATAATCTATAATTTCCGTCAGTTCTTTCATTGGTACATTCCAAGAAGTATCTTGGCTCCAGTTATCAGGCACAGGCACTACAAAACGCTCATAATACGGATAATCTTTGTAGGAAGTGAGTTCCAAATAATCCGCAGAATTAAGTTTTACCACTTGCGAAGCAAAAGTTTTAGGCGTGTATTCTTTTCCTTTATAAGTGAATTTTTGAGGCACTTTGCCCAAATGTTTATCCAAAATTCGTTCTATTTCATCTAACCAATTATCTGAAAGTTTATGCTTTGAAGAAGCTTCTACCAAACTATCCAGCACAGGTTTTATCTCTGCTTGTAGCTCCTTGAAATCATTTTTTTGCTGACCAGGTTTCAAGCCAGAATACGCTTCCTGTGGCAAAGCTCCGTATTTTTTATACATATTAATCACATCGTGAAGCTCTCCACCTTCTCCCCAATTAAGTTTTCCATTGTACAAAACATATCTTTTTGCTTTGTCATAATAAGACATTCTCGCGGTGAAAATTTCTGCTAAATCCACTGGTTCTTGTCCGTTTTTTATCATTTCTGATTCCAAGAAAGAATTTCCTGAATAACTCCAACAAGTCCCTGATGAACCTTGATTTTTTACAGAAGTAACGCCCACTTCTTTTATTGTAGTAAATTTGAAATTAGCATCTTCTGAATGATTGTTTTTCAAGCTATTAATCAAATTATCTTGTGCCGATACCAAACCTGATAAAGACAAGAATACTACTGCTATTGCATTTCTTTTTTTCATTTTGAATTATATTATTAATTTTCGTTGGTCAATATTATGAAAAAAAATTATAAACCACAAAAAAAGCAACCCATTTTTTTGGATTGCTTTCTATTTTTATTATCTGAATTACTTTCTCAAGCCTAATTCAGCGATGATTGCTCTATATCTTGTAATATCTTTATTTTTAAGATAATCAAGTAATCTTTTTCTCTTACCTACCAATTTTACTAGAGCTCTTTCAGTAGCATAATCTTTGTGATTATTTTTCAAATGCCCTGTAAGGTGGTTGATTCTAAAAGTGAACAATGCAATTTGCCCTTCCGCAGAACCAGTGTTTTCTGCCTTTCCTCCGTGCTGTGCGAAAATTTCCGCCTTTTTTTCTTTTGTTAAGTACATTCCAATATTGTTTTTAATAATTATTATGTAACGAAGTGCAAAAGTATAACTTTTTTTTGAAACTCACAAATTTTTAGTAGGCTTTTGCAAAAATCACTCGTTGTTTAGATGGCTTACCAGAAATCAGGGAAACACCTTCTTCTTTTTCTCCCTCCAAAGGAATACATCTGATGGTCGCCTTCGTCTCTTCTTTTATCTGCTCTTCTTCCTCCGCAGTGCCGTCCCAGTGGGCAGAAATAAAACCTCCTTTTTCTTCCAAAACGCGTTTGAAATCTTCGTAAGTATCTACTTTTGTGATGTTTTCTTCTCGGAATTTCAGGGCTTTGTTATAGATTTCCTCCTGAATCGTTTTCAAAAGATTTTCTATATAAACTTCCACATTTTCAATCGGTTGAGTTTCTTTTGTAAGTGTATCTCTTCTCGCGATTTCTACGGTTTTGTTTTCCAAGTCTCTTGCCCCCATTGCTACCCTTACAGGCACGCCTTTTAGTTCGTATTCGGCAAATTTCCAGCCTGGTTTGTTTTTATCATCATTATCATATTTTACTGATATACCTTTGGCTTTCAGCTTATTAACTATTTCAAATGCTACCTCATCTATTTGTTTCAGTTGCTCTTCTCCCTTGAAAATCGGTACAATAACCACCTGAATAGGAGCCAAAGTAGGTGGCAATACCAAACCAAAATCATCTGAATGAGCCATTATCAAAGCCCCCATAAGCCTTGTGGAAACGCCCCAAGAAGTTGCCCAAGCGTACTCCATTTTGCCCTCTTTGTTGGTGAATTTCACATCAAAAGCCTCTGCAAAATTCTGCCCCAAGAAATGCGAAGTACCCGCTTGTAGAGCCTTTCCGTCTTGCATCATTGCTTCTATACAATAGGTTTCTTCCGCTCCTGCAAATCTTTCGCTTGGAGTTTTTATACCTCTAATGACTGGTACCGCCATAAATTTCTCTGCAAAATTGGCATAAACTTCCAGCATTTTTTCCGTTTCTTCTACGGCTTCCTCTCTGGTGGCGTGTGCGGTATGCCCCTCTTGCCAAAGGAACTCGGCGGTTCTAAGGAACAAACGCGTTCTCATCTCCCAGCGAACCACATTTGCCCATTGATTAATAAGAATAGGCAGGTCTCTGTAAGACTGAATCCAATTTTTATAAGTATTCCAAATAATAGCCTCCGAAGTAGGGCGAACGATGAGTTCCTCCTCCAATTTTGCATCTGGATCTACGATGAGTTTCTGCGGATTATCTGGGTCGGTTTTCAAGCGATAGTGCGTAACTACGGCACATTCTTTCGCAAAACCTTCTGCGTTTTTTTCCTCTGCTTCAAATAAACTTTTTGGTACAAAAAGCGGGAAATAAGCATTCTGATGCCCTGTTTCTTTGAACATTCTATCTAGCTCATCTCTCATTTTTTCCCAAATAGCATAGCCATACGGCTTGATGACCATACAGCCACGCACACCAGAATTTTCTGCCAAATCTGCTTTTACCACTAGCTCATTGTACCATTTGCTATAATCTTCGCTCCTTGAAGTTAATTTTGCCATTATTTTTTTCTTGTTATTTATTTAACTTTTACTATTTTAGCCAATCTAAAAAGATGAGTCGCAAATTACCAAAAAAATGTCATTAATTGTTCATCAAAAAAGATTGGTATAATTTTGG
>JAUNHO010000056.1 GCA_030523905.1 Bergeyella zoohelcum | reverse complement strand
AAAAAGTTTCAAACCCATACTTTCTGGCAGAGATATTATGGGGATTGCACAGACGGGAACAGGGAAAACCTTGGCGTATCTTTTGCCAATACTAAAACTTTGGAAGTACAACAAAAGTGGAAATCCTACCGTTTTGGTGCTTGTGCCTACGCGAGAACTGGTAGTGCAAGTCGCCGAAATTTTGGAGAAACTAACCGAGAATCTCAGCACGAGAATAGTGGGCGTATATGGTGGAAAAAACATCAATACGCAGAAACTTCTCTTTGATAATGGTTGCGATATACTAGTCGGTACACCAGGGCGTGTGATGGATTTAGCCATTGATAATGCCATCAGTTTGAAGGAAGTGCAAAAACTCATCATTGATGAATTTGACGAAATGCTCAATTTAGGATTTCGCCCACAGCTCACTCATATTTTTGAGATGATGAGAGAAAAACGCCAAAATATACTCTTCTCCGCAACGATGACCGAAGCGGTAGATGATATGCTGGTGGAGTATTTCGCCAATCCTGTGGAGATTTCCCTAGCAAAATCGGGGACGCCGTTAGAGAAAATTCAGCAAAATGCCTATAAGGTTGAGAATTTTAATACAAAAATCAATTTATTAAAGCATTTATTGGAAAACAATACGGATTTCTCTAAAATTTTGATTTTCAATAATAATAAAAAACACGCCGATTATCTTTTCACCAAAATAGATGAATTATTCCCTAATCAGTTTGATGTTATTCATTCCAATAAGTCGCAAAATTATCGTCTCCGAGCGATGAAAAAATTTGAAAACGGAGAAATAAAAGGCTTAATCACCACCGATATTATGGCTCGTGGGCTGGATATTTCAGACATTACCTATGTTGTCAATTTTGAAGTGCCAGAGGTGCCAGAGCAATATATCCACCGCATTGGTAGGACGGGAAGAGCCGATAAAGAGGGGAAAGCCGTTACATTCATCACCGCCAAGGAAGAGGTGCCAATGCTAGAAATAGAGCTTCTAATGAACAAGGAACTGAATGTTTTGGAATTTCCGAAAGAAGTAAAAATCAATCCGCAGAAAATAGCCTCCGAAAAGGAAGAAGTGAAAATGAAAAACCCTACTACCTTGAAAATAGTAGAGGGCGGAGGTGCCTTTCACGAGAAAAAGGATAAGAATAAAAAAATCAATCTCGGTGGTCCTAAAAAGCGTTATCAACCGAAATCAAAACCAGGTGCCAACCGAGCCCAAGCCAAAGCGAAAAGCAAGGCAAGGCGAAAAAAATAAAAACAATACATTCAACTTTGCTGGATATTAGTCTGGCAAAGTTTTTTTATGAGTAAAAAAATAGCTGAAAACACTCATTAAATAACACTATTTTCAGCATCTCAAAAACTACCGATTACAAGGGCTTTACAACCGATGCCCACAAGTTTCCAAACCGATGCTCACAAAAAAAAATCCGATGGGCATCGGTTTTAGAACTTATGCTCATTAGATTTTTTTCAGTCGTTAATCAGTGCTTTTTCCCTCCTAAAAAATGCTTAAAAATCAGCCATTTTGTTTGGTAATAATTGGAGATTTGCCTTTTGCTACGGCGTTTCAGTGTATTAGGAATCTGAGCATAAAACCCAAAATGAGCCTTTGCCACTGCCCAAAGATGTGGAAAACCATTTTTCAGCCCTAGGTGAAGCCCTGCAATTCCGTCCAAACATAATCTAATGAAAATCAGCCAAATCAGTCTAGGAAACGGCAAGTTTTTCAGCATCATAGAGAGATTATTTCGGAAATTAAGGTAGGTTTTCTGCGGATTTTGCTTTGCCAATGTGCCACCTCCGTAGTGATACACCTGCGATTGACCTGTATAGAAAATGGTTCGCCCAGCATTTTTCAGTCGCCAACAAAGGTCTATTTCCTCCTGATGAGCGAAAAAGCGTTCGTCAAAGCCGTTTTGTTGCCAAAAATCCTTACTTCTGATGAACATCGCACAGCCAGATGCCCAGAAAATCTCGGTTTCATCGTCATATTGCCCAAGGTCTTTTTCCAAAACATCAAAGATTCGCCCACGGCAATATGGGTAGCCTAGATGGTCTATCAAGCCACCTCCTGCCCCAGCAAATTCAAACATTGTTTTATCGGTATAGGATAAAATTTTAGGCTGAATGGCAGCGATATTCGGGTTGTGTTGAAAGAGATTTAGAATAGGTTTCGTCCAGTTTTCCGTAACCTCTACATCGGAGTTTAGTAGGCAGTAAATCTCTGCTTCAATCTGTCTCAATCCTTCATTGTAACCATTGGCAAAGCCTGTATTCCCAGCGTTTTGAATGATTTTAACGGAAGGGAAATTGGTCGTAAGAAAATGAATGGAATCATCGGTGGAGGCGTTATCAATCACGAAAATAGAATGCCCTTCGGAATGTTTTATAACGCTCGGCAAGAATTTTTCCAGCCAGTGTTTTCCGTTCCAGTTCAGTATAGCGATGGCGAGTGTGGGTGTCATTCCTTAAATCCTTTATCTATTAGTACTTGTTTGTATTTCCAGCGTTTGTGCGACCAAAGCCAGTTGGCAGGGCGTTTTCTGATGGTTTCTTCTAATAACTGATGAAACTTTTGCACCACTTCATACGGCTGAAATCGCTCTCCATCGGGCTGGATTTTATAGTAATTAACCTGATAAAAACCGCGTTTTACCTTCTTCATATCACAATAGATGAATGTGATGTCTTTCTTGGTGGCAATCTTGTCATAGCCGATGAATACAGGCGTAAGCTGATTAAGAAACCGCAGTCCGTAGGTGATATTGGTAACATACGGCGACTGGTCTGCCACGAACATATAAATGGAATTTCCGTCATTAGGATTACTCAAAATATGCCGAGAAATCTCCTTGACTTCAAGTGCTTGGTTGCCATATCTATTTCGGATTCCCTTTATTTTTTCCTCCCAAAAAGGGCTATTGATATGCTTATAAACGGCAAAACTTTTCTCCTGCGGAAGCACCGTAGCCAAGGCATTGAACCACTCCCAGTTGAAGATATGCCCAGCCAAGAGAATTATATTTCGCCCCTCTGCTTTTGCCTCTTGGAAAAGGTCTTGATTAATGTGCTGTACCCTCACTCTCAGCTCATTAGAGGAAATGGTAAAAGCCTTCAAAGTCTCCACGATATAGTCTGAAAAATTTTTATAAAAATCTTTTCGGATTTGTTTCAGTTCCGCATCGGGCTTATCAGGAAACGCGTTTTTTAGGTTCTCCCAAACCACTTTTTTTCTATATCCCGCCACATAATAACAAAGGAAATAGATAAGGTCTGAAAATAGATAAAGTACCTTCAGTGGAAGCCTTGAAATGATATTGAGCAGATAAAAAATAAATTTCATAGGGGGCAAATTTACGATAATCATAAAAAAAATATCGTTTTTTGAAAAGAAAAAACTATATTTGACCAATCAAAATTAATGAAAAATGAGAAAAACAATCTTAAAATTGAGTTTAGCCATCGGTATTTTGGCAGGTGTTTCAGCTTTTGCACAAGAAAAAAACACCGCTGATAAGGTAAAAGAATTGGCAGAAAAAAAGCGAAAACTAGCCGAGGAAAAAGCAAAACTAGCGAAGCCCTATAATCCAAAAGAAAATGCCGAACAAAAAATAAACGAGCTGATAAAACAAGCCCAAAAAGAGAATAAAAACATCATTCTACAAGCGGGTGGCAACTGGTGTATATGGTGCCTAAGGTTTAATCATTTTTTACAAACCACACCAGAATTAAAACAAATCGTAGATGAAAATTATCTTTATTATCATCTTAATTTCTCGCCAGATAACAAGAACGAAAAGGTATTTGCCCGTTACGGAGACCCTGGTAAAAAATTCGGCTATCCTGTTTTCATCGTTTTGGATAAAAATGGAAAACTAATCCATACACAAGATAGTGCCGTTTTGGAAGCCGCCGATGGCTATGATATAGAAAAAGTAAAGGTGTTTTTTAATCAATGGAAACCCTAAAATAGGTTTATTATTTTTTTTATTATCTTTGCCCTTTAATCTATTAAAGATAAACAACTAAAATATTTATAATCAGTACAATATGGACCCCGATAGTTTGGTGAAACTTTTAATTGCAGTATTATTAGTCCTTCTCAATGGTTTTTTCGTAGCCGCCGAGTTTTCAATAGTGAAAGTTCGTTATTCACAAATTCAAATCAAAGCCGCAGAAGGCAACTCAATGGCGAAACAAGCAGAGCATATCATCAAGAATTTAGATGCGTATCTCTCTGCTACTCAGCTAGGTATCACATTGGCTTCGTTGGCATTGGGTTGGGTAGGAGAAAGTGCCTTACACCACATTATAGAAGATGCTTTTAGATATTTTAGTATGCAGGTAGGCGAGGCTACTATTACCACTATCTCTTTGGTTCTCAGTTTCTTAATTATTACAATAATGCACATTGTCTTTGGGGAACTGGTACCGAAGTCCATTGCCATTAGAAAATCGGAGGAGACTACACTGGTTATCGCTACACCTCTTCGGTTGTTTTACAATATTTTCCGACCATTTATCTGGCTGATGAACTCTTTTTCCAATGCTTTTTTGAGACTGATAAAAATCCACCCAGCATCGGAAAATGAAATCCACTCTACAGAAGAATTGCAATTATTGGTAAAACAATCTGCGGATTCTGGGGAAATACAGGAAGAAAATTATGAAATCATCAAAAATGCCTTTGATTTTACCGACCATTCCGCAAAACAAATAATGGTACCTAGGCAAAATATTTTATCCATAGATATAGAAGATTCTGTGGAAGACATCATTAGCCAAATAATGGATAGTGGCTACTCTCGTATCCCTGTTTATCAGGATTCTATTGATAATATTATCGGGGTTTTTTATACCAAAGAAATCATCAGAGAATACATTAAAAGGAAAGGCGGAATATCTCACGATGACTTGGAAAGGCTGATGAGAGAAGCATTTTTCGTAGTTGGAAGCAAAAAAATATCCGATTTGATGAAGATTTTCCAGCAGAAAAAACAGCATCTTGCCATCGTAATTGATGAGTTTGGAGGTACAGAAGGTCTCATTACTTTGGAAGATATTTTGGAGGAATTGGTTGGCGAAATCCAAGACGAAGAAGACGAGGAAGAGAAAGTCGTAGATGAAGTACAGCCGAATACTTTTTGGGTTCAGGCAACCCAACCCTTGGACGAAATCAATGAGTTTTTACCTAAAAAATTCCCACTTTCGGAGGAGGGCGAGTTCAATACTTTGGCAGGGTTTATTCTCCACGAATTGCAGGATATTCCAGAAGAAAATCAAGAGTTTGATTTGAATAATTATCATTTCAAAATCCTGAGAATGAATAATAAAAGTGTAGAATTGGTGGAACTTATTTTTAATTTTCCATCAGAGGAAGCTACCGAAAATAATGAAGCATAAATGAATAGAAAATTTAGCAATATCAGTAACCAAGACCGCCCACATCGTGAGTATGATGAGGAAGTTTTGGTTTTAGATGAAACCGATGAAGAAAGCCGTTTGGTACTTTGGAATGACGATTTTAACACCTTTGATTTTGTGATAGATAGCCTCATAATGATATGTGGGCATACTCAGGAACAGGCAGAGCAATGTACAATGCTGGTACATTATAAAGGAAAATGCACCGTGAAAACTGGAAGTACAGAAATCCTAAAACCTATGTACGAAAAACTGATTTCACGAGGGCTAACCGCTGAAATACAATAATAGAAAAAGGTAATGGAAAAAAATCTATTACCTTTTTAATTTATAATTATCCTTTTATATTGGTATATTTATAAAAAAACTTGCTCATTTAGAACAAGTTTTTTTTACTTAAAGTATATTTTAACTTTAATATTGCAAATAGCTAATTTTCAATATATTAAAAATATTAACCAAAATTAACTTTAATACTATCCTAATTTTACTTTTAGGTTTTTCAGCATCTCTTTTGTCATTGCTGTGGTATCAAATTCGTAGGTGAGTCCCCAATCTTTTTTCGCCACAGAATCATCTATGGACGCTGGCCAAGAATCTGCAATAGCCTGTCTGAAATCTGGTTGATAATCTATTTCAAAAGTAGGGATTTCCTTTTTTATTTCCTCGGCTAATTCCTTTGGCGTAAAACTAAGTCCACCCAAATTATACGAACTTCTCACAGAAATATTTTCTTTTGGAGCTTGCATTAACTTCAAAGTTGCAGCAATGGCATCGTCCATATAGAGCATCGGCATCGCAGTATTTTCAGAGATGAAACTTGTGTATCTGCCCTCCTCTATTGCCTTGTAATAAATTTCCACGGCATAGTCCGTAGTACCTCCACCTGCTGGTGTTTTCCAAGAAATAAGCCCTGGATAACGGATACTACGCACATCTACTCCGTATTTATCAAAGTAATATTCGCACCATTTTTCTCCTGCTAATTTAGAAATTCCATAGACCGTAGTTGGGTTCAGTACTACATCTTGCCCCACATTTTCTTTCGGAATACCTTTCCCAAAAACAGCGATAGAACTCGGCCAAAATATCTTTTTCAGTAGCCCGTCTTTTGCCATTTCACAAAAATGTAATAACGGCTCCAAATTAAGTTTCCACGCATAGAGTGGCTGTTTTTCCGAAGTCCCAGAAAGTAGCGAAGCCAAATGATAGACCA
>JAUNHO010000055.1:1577-6688 GCA_030523905.1 Bergeyella zoohelcum | reverse complement strand
GTTTTCAATATGATAACGCTATATTTCTTTGGAGGTACGGTTGTTAATTTCTTCGGCTTACTTGGTTTTTTCTTTATCTATGTGGGGGCTATTTTACTGGGGAATTTATTTTCTTTATATCTATATAAAAATCAAGGGTGGTATTCAGCTATTGGTGCGAGTGGTGGTGTGGCTGGTATTTTATTTGCTTCCATTGCTGCAATTCCAGATTTGGGGATTTATATGTTTTTCATTCCTATCCCTATACCAGGCTATATATTTGGTTTTCTGTATTTTAGTTATTCTGTTTATATGATGCTAAACCCTCGTATGAATGATAATATAGGACACGCAGCTCATCTAGGTGGGGCGTTTTTCGGTCTTGTTTCCGCATTTGTTTTTCTTCCTACTATCGCTTTTTCTAATATTTTATATATCGCTCTGATGTCTCTTCCTTTGATGTATTTAGGTTATATTATTTTCAATAAAAATAGGTAAATATTAATAAAAATAAAATCGGAGATTAAAAATAAAACTCCGATTTTTTTAGTCGTTATGATAAGGTTTTCCTTGTAGAATTTGGTCGGCTCGGTAGAGTTGTTCGGTGATGAACAGACGCACCATTTGATGAGTAAAAGTCATTTTGGAAAGGGCTAATTTTTCATTGGCACGAGCATAAATTTCATCGCTAAAACCATAGGCACCACCGATGAGAATATGAATTTTTTTTACCGATGCGTTTTGCCAATTAATGATTTTTGCGGAAAACTCTCTGCTGGTGTATTGTTTCCCTTTTTCGTCCAAAAGTATTACCCAATCTCCGCTATCTATCTGTTGTTCAAATAGTTTAGCTTCTTCTTTCTTTATGATTTCAGGCGTTTTGTTTTTTGCATTTTTCACATCTGGGATTTCTATAATTTCAAAATTCCAATGCTTTGGTAGCCGTATTATGTAATAATCAATCAAGGATTTTATCTCCTTCTGGTCGGTTTTTCCTATACATAGCAGGTTAATTTTCATTTTCGTATATTTGCGACAAATATAGTATTTATGGCGATAAAAAACTTGAAATTTGTACGGAAAATCCAGTTTTTTTTTGATAAAATTCATATTCCATTTTTGGGAATTTCTCTATATAAAATGTTTCAAATTTATGTGGAAGGAATTTTCAAGACTAATATAGGGAGAAAAGCAGGTGCTATTTCTTGGAATTTTGTATTGTCTATCTTTCCATTTTTGTTATTTTTAGTATCAGTTTTACCCTATTTACCACATTATGATGAACTACAAAGCTATATTTTTGAGGATTTGATAAAAAATATTATACCAGGGGAAATGAAAGGCGAAATCATCAATTATATTACCGAAAATATAATGCCAAATACCTCTAATACAAGCCCTTTGACGATTTTGTTAGCCTTGGTTTTTGCTACAAATGGGACTTTCGCTCTCATTGATGGTTTTAATGATAATATAGAGGAGCAGCATAGTGATGTGAAGGAGTATATCATCTCATTTTTCATCACGATAGGGGCGATAAGTGTGGTGGTTATTTCGCTTTGGGGTGTGTATTATTCGGAGGTGGTACTGAAACTTTTTACCCCAAGTTATGATGTTCCTTGGCTCACGAATAATCTTTCAAAACTCATTGGTTTTGTGTCGTTTCCGTTATTTTACTTCCTGTTACTTACGCTGTTTTATTGGGTGGGGTCGGCTAAATTAAAACGCTTTACACAGGCGATACCAGGGGCAATTCTTACCACTATTTTATTCGTTCTTACTACTTTTGGTTTTGCTATTTATGCTACTAATTTTGCTAATTACAATGTTCTTTACGGCTCTATTGGAACGATGATTTTAGTGATGATTTGGGTGAATATCAATGTTTATTTACTTCTATTTGGGAATGAACTCAACCTTGCGATACAGAAGGTAAGGGAAGAAAAAAAGACCAAGCAAAACGCTCAGTCATAGGGAGTTATCCGTTTTTCCATTCGGTAGTAAAACTAATGAAATCCTCTACCGAAAGCTCCTCCGCCCGTTTATCTAAAAACGAATGATTTTTGATGTGTTCTGGTATTCCCAAGGGCTTCAGTGCATTGGAGAGTTTTTTTCGTCTTTGGTTGAATCCTGTTTTTACGATATTCTTAAAAATTTGCTCATTTCCTTGCAAACCTTCTTTTGGGTTTCTTAGCATTCTTATAACGCCAGATTTCACTTTTGGTGGTGGGTTGAAAACATTTTCATTCACGGTAAAAAGATATTTCACATCGTAGTATGCCTGAACCATCACGGAGAGTATGCCATAGTCTTTGGTGCGTGGTACAGCGGCGGTTCGTTCGGCTACTTCCTTTTGGAACATACCTGCCATTTCTGGGATTTTTTCATAATTATCAATGATGTGAAATAAAATCTGTGAGGAAATATTATACGGAAAATTTCCAATTATACCAATTTCATTATTTTCAGAAAAACTAAAATCTGTTTTCAAAAAATCTCCTACAAAAGTTTTTTCTGTGATATTTTCATAATTATTTTTAAGATAATTGATAGATTCTTCATCTATTTCTGCTAGGTAAAGATTTTTGTTTTTTTCTAAAAGATATTTCGTAAGTACCCCCATACCAGGCCCAACTTCCAAGGCATAGTCATAATTATCAAAAGATAAAGAATCTGCTATTTTTTTTGCGATATTCTCATCGGTCAGGAAGTGTTGTCCCAGATGTTTTTTTGCTCTTACATTCATTATTTATATTTTTAAATTGATGTAAAAATAAATTTTATAATTTTTTTAACAATTTTTATTACTAATAATCGGCAAATTTCGGAAGATTTTTTCTATTTTAGCCGAAAAATTTTATTCAATGGCAAAAACAGTAGATGATTTCAACAAAAGAAGACTGCGTTCCAGCAATATTACGGTGGTTATTTCCATCTCATTGGTATTGTTTTTACTTGGTTTGATGGGGCTTATACTCATCAACGCTCAGAAATATTCTGACTATATCAAGGAACAACTGGTAGTGAGTGCTTTTTTTGATGAAGATTATGATGCAAAAGATTCCGTAAAAATAATGAAGCTGGAAGAGGCTGCTCTGCAAAAAATTCAGGCTCTTACCCCTGTGAAAAAGGCAGTCTATATTACCAGAGAAATGGCAAGTGAGGAGGCTAGAAAGGCTATGGGGATAGATAGTGAGACGCTTTTTGATGGGCATATCTACCCGTCTTCTGTGGAGGTTACGCTGAAACCAGAGTATGTAGATCCCGCAAAAATAGATGAAGCAATGAAGCAATTAGCCGCTGTGGAAGGGGTGAAATCTGTGAAAAATGATAGTACCGTAATGGTAGATGTTTATAATAACCTCAATAGAATTTTGAAATGGATTTTAGGTTTTTCGGCTCTATTTTTAATATTGGCGGTGGTGCTAATTAACAACTCTATTCGTTTGAAAATATTCTCTAAAAGATTCATTATCAAAACGATGCAACTAGTAGGAGCAAGAAGAAGATTTATCCTAAAACCATTTATTATAGAGGCTGTAATATTGGGGATTTTAGGGTCTATCATTGGGCTTGTAGCGTTGTTTGGTGTTTGGTATTATTTCACATCAGAAATAGGACAGGCATTTATTCAAAATGATGCTAAATACCTGTGGCTCATATTGTTAGTTCTGTGTGTAGGGATATTTATTACCATTATCAGTACCATTTTTGCAACTTGGAGATTTTTGAAAACTAATATAGACGATTTGTATTACAACTAATATGAAAAACAAGCAATTAGAACCAAAAAATGATAATACAATGTTCTATTTTGGTAAGGAAAATTATAAATTTATGATTATTGGTTTGGTGTTTATTATCCTTGGTTTTGCCCTAATGATGGGGGCTGATGCCAATACAATAAACGGAAAATACAACCCAAACGAGTGGAATGATGATATTTTTTCTATCCGTAGAATAAGGATTGCTCCACTTTTGGTTATCATCGGTTTTGTGGTGGAAATTTATGCCATTTTGAAAATTAATAAAAATACAGAAACGGAAAAATAATGGATTTACTAAAAACCATCATCATAGCCATTGTAGAAGGGCTTACGGAGTATTTACCGATTTCTTCCACGGCACATATGGGCTTTACGGCGAGTCTTATGGGTATGCAAGAAACCGAGTTTTTGAAGATGTTTCAGGTCTCCATTCAGTTTGGGGCGATACTTTCGGTAGTGGTAGCCTATTGGAGAAAGTTTTTTGATTTTACCAATCTCAAATTTTATTTCAAACTGAGTTTTGCCGTTATTCCTGCATTGGTTTTAGGCTATTTATTTGATGATAAAATAGAGGCGGTGCTGGGCAATCAGATAGCGATTTCATCGGTGTTGGTACTCGGTGGGGGCATTCTTCTTTTCGCTGATTCTTGGTTCAAAAACCCTAGAATAGAAGACGAAAAACAAATGCCAATAAAGACGGCAATCATCATAGGATTTTGGCAATGTTTAGCAATGATGCCAGGTACTAGCCGTTCCGCAGCCTCTATTATTGGGGGGATGACACAAAAACTAACTCGTAAAGCGGCGGCAGAATTTTCATTCTTTTTGGCAGTTCCTACGATGTTGGCGGTTACGGTTTATTCCATTTTTGTAAAAACTTGGGGTAAAGGCACACCGAATGAAGCGAAAGGCTACGAAATGATTTTGTCTTCTAGTGAAAATATTACGGCTTTCGTGGTGGGCAATTTGGTGGCATTTGTGGTGGCTCTTATAGCAATAAAAACCTTCATCAGTTTACTGAATAAATATGGTTTCCGCCCTTGGGGTTGGTATAGAATTTTTGTAGGAATAGGGCTTTTAATTTATTTTTATTTCTTCCAATAATGACTGCTGAAAACCTACAAAATGGACAAATTCTCTTGATTGATAAACCCCTAGACTGGACTTCCTTTCAGGCGGTTAATAAACTGAAATTCAAGATAAAAAGAGAGTTCAAACTAAAAAAAATAAAGATAGGACACGCTGGTACTTTGGATCCAAAAGCCACAGGGCTTCTCATTGTCTGTACAGGGAAATTCACCAAAAGAATTGCCGAGATACAAGACGCTCCGAAAGAGTATATCGCGGAGATAAAAATTGGCGTAC
>JAUNHO010000055.1:0-1567 GCA_030523905.1 Bergeyella zoohelcum | reverse complement strand
ACAAACAGAATCCTACGATACCGAAAAACCAGAGATTTTGGTACAAGATTTTTCTCATATTTCCGAGGAGCAAATCACTGAAACACTGATGAATTTCGTAGGGGAAATAGAGCAAAAACCGCCCATTTTTTCCGCATTAAAGATAGATGGAGAGAGGGCTTATAATCTTGCAAGAGCAGGGGAAGAGGTAGTGGTGAAAACAAGAAAAGTTACCATTAACTATATTGAAAATATTGAGATTAATCTTCCTTTTGTGAAGTTTGTAGTAGGCTGTTCCAAAGGGACTTACATAAGAAGTTTAGCTCACGATATAGGGCAGAATCTGGGAGTGGGTGCCTATCTCACACAACTGAGACGAACCAAAATAGGCGAGTACAATATAGAAAACGCATCGGATAAATTTTTAGAAAACGATTTTAGATTTGAAGATTATGAAACTTAAATTAGTTTTGGTGATTTCGCTACTTTCCACAGGGCTTTTCGCACAGAAAAAAGACAACCTAAAACTTGGGACATTTGCAGGTTTGGAAGCGAATGTAGGGCTAGACTTCATCTCTATGATAAGAAAAGATGATGATAACAAGGCTTATTACGACGATAAGCCTCTACAAGGGGACTTCACCTATGGGCTACAAGCACAGCTGGGCTACCATTTTACCAACCGATTGGCGTTCTCCACAGGGCTTCGCTATTCTTACATCAATCCTAATTTTCATCTCATTTATTGGAATTTTCATCCGTATGTTTTTCTTGGTGACCCAAAAGATGAAAATTTCACATATATTTCTGCTAATTATTCTACGCAAATCAATCGTTCCGTTATCAATAACGGGCGAGTTTTGGGACTATCCATTGGGAAATTTGATGTGATAGACGACCGCATTTCGCAAAAATATTGGGTAGGATTAGACTTACATAATGTCAATTTGAAAGACAAAGGCGTATTTTTCAATATCGGTTATGGGATTACATTTTTCTCTAATAAATCATTATAAAAATATTCAAAATGAAACTGGTTATCAGACTTTTAATCACTGCTGGTTCGGCGTATTTTCTAAAAGAAATCCTAAAAGGAGTAGAATTTGATAGCTTTTGGGCTGCGATAGTTTTTGCAATTATTCTTGGTATTCTCAATGCGATTGTTACCCCAATTCTAAAAATATTGAGTTTCCCAATTACGCTACTTACATTAGGGCTTTTCTCATTGATTATCAATGCTTTGATTACTCTATTAGCCGACCATTTTGTGGAAGGAATGCAAATTGATGGCTTTTTACCCGCTCTCATTTTTAGCATCTTACTTTCTATTATCACTTCCGTTCTCAATGCTGTATTTACGGATAAAAATTAATAATATCATCACAAAAACAATAAAAAAATGAACATAAAACATTCTTTATTGGGATTATTAGCCCCTTTGGCGATGAATGCGCAAGAGCAAACGATGACTCCCGAAATGCTTTGGTCATTGAACCGATTGAGCGTTTCCGCCGTTTCACCAGACCAGTCTTCACTTGTCTATAAAGTGAGTAAAACCGACCTAAAAACCGAAAAATCAGATGCTAAA
>JAUNHO010000054.1 GCA_030523905.1 Bergeyella zoohelcum | reverse complement strand
TAGAAAGAAAAAT
Source organism: Bergeyella zoohelcum (assembly GCA_030523905.1). GTDB lineage: Bacteria > Bacteroidota > Bacteroidia > Flavobacteriales > Weeksellaceae > JAUNHO01. The sequence goes on along the minus strand of JAUNHO010000054.1, from coordinate 6,687 downwards.
GATAGTTTTGCAATATGAAAAAATGTTTATTTCTACTATTAGGAATGTCGATGGTTTTAGCGAATGCACAGACGAAAAAACACACAAAACTAGTACAAATCAACAAGGATATACCACTACTGATTCCACAGAAAAAAAACGGAAAATTCGGATACATCAACCAAAAGGGAGAGGTAGTTATTCCGCATACCTATTCCAATGTAGGTTTTTTTGCAGAAGATTGTAATTTGCTTCATTCCAATAATCCAAAAGTAAAGAAATTTGGTACTGCCAAATATTCATCGGTGCGTTTGGAAGGCATTGATTATAGAATAGATATGGCGGGGAAGCGTGTGTATAAATTCAATGATACAGATTTGGTAAAATGCCCTTCGGAGTACAAGGCTCAGAAGTATCATTCATTCATACGGCAAGGATATTACGGCGTTATCAACAAAGATACTTTCCAGAATGAGGAGGACTATCGTAACTACATCATTTATCCTCAATATGAATATCTACATATAATGGAAGGAAATAATGTAGAAAACCCAATGATAATAGCCGTAGTGAATAATAGATTTGGGGTAATAGACATCAATAACAAGACTATTATTCCGTTTGAATATTCAGATATAAAGCGAAATTTCAGCTGGAAACTTGGGAATCTATTTGAGGTAACCAAAGATGGCGAAAATTATTATTTTGTGGATATTAACAACAAAGGATATTAGAAAAAACTAATATCCTTTTATTTTTCTCCCTAAACACTCGTGCCGTCTTTGTACATTTTTGGCATTTGCCAGTGGTATTTCACGGCGAGGGTTCTTATTAAAACGATGAGTAATATTGTGGTGATTTGCACAAAAGTATAAGATAGCGTAGTGTATTTCACTAAAAGTAAAAACAGCGTTCCGCCCACAATACACGCCGTAGCGTAGATTTCTTTCCTGAAAATCAAAGGAATTCGGTTGAGTAGAATATCCCTAATAATCCCTCCGAAACAACCTGTGATAGTCCCTAAAGTAAGGCAAATAGCAGGGTCTAGATTGGCGTGAAGCCCTTTCTGTATGCCAAAAATAGTGAATAACCCCAGCCCAAAACTATCAAAAATAAAGAGCGTAACCTGAAAATTTTTCTCAAAAGATTTTACCAATATCGCAAAGATAGAAGAGATGAGAATCACATAGCAGGTAAAGGTATCGTGCATCCAAAACACAGGGACATCGAGCAGTAAATCCCTTACCGTACCACCACCAACCGAGGTAATAAAGGCAATGATGAGTACGCCAAAAGGGTCAAAGCGTTTTTGCATTGCAGCGAACGCCCCAGACATAGCAAAGGAAATCAGTCCCAAAAATTCTATGATGAAATTAAATTGCTGGTGCATAACATTGTTGTATTATTGACTAAATTCGGAATAAAGATTTACTCTAAAATTATATCCTCACGGCATCAGGAACGAGTAATTGGTATTCACCGCCGTGGTTGATGATTTCCCTAACGATGCTGCTACTAATGAACGATTTCCCAGAGGAAGTAAGCAGAAATACGGTTTCTATTTTCTTATGGGCGATGGTTCTATTGGTGTGAGCAATGGCTTTTTCAAACTCAAAATCGGCAGGATTTCTCAGCCCACGCAGGATATACTGGGCATTTTTTTTCAGGCAATAATCCACCGTAAGCCCCTCGTAATAATCCACCTCCACATTTGGGAAATTTTCCGTAGATTTTCGTAAAAATTCTATTCTTTTTTCCAGCGGAAACATATATTTCTTCTGGGAATTTTGCCCAATCGCAATGATGAGTTTATCAAAAAGCGGAGCGGCTCTTTCTATAATATCATAATGCCCCAAAGTAATAGGGTCAAACGAGCCTGGGAATACTGCTATCTTCATCGGTCAGGGTTATTTTGCTAATGCTTTTAGGACTTCATTGCCACACAAATCCTTGATGGAAATGCCGTAATGCCTTGCCTGTTGCGGAAGAATACTCGCTGGGGAAAAACCTGGATTGGTGTTCATTTCCAGCATATACGGAATGCCATTTTTTATAATGTATTCACTTCTAGAAAAGCCACTCATTCCTAGTGAAGTGTAGGCTTTTTTGGCGATTTCTTCCACCTTTTCTCGGGTTTCTTCGTCTAGTCTCGCAGGAGTTATTTCTTGTGAAGCTCCCTCGTATTTGGCTTTATAGTCAAAAAACTCGGTTTCTGGGATAATCTCCGTAATGCCCAGCACTACTGCCTCACCGTTAATATCCACCACGCCCACGGAAACCTCCGTCCCCTCGATGAATTCTTCTATTAAAATCTCATTATCTTCCGCAAAAGCAAACTCCAAAGCCTTGTCAAACTCTGAAATATCTTTCACTTTTGAGATTCCTAGTGATGAACCACTTTGGTTGGGTTTTACAAACAAAGGAAGCCCCAGTTCGGAGATGATTTCTTCTTTATCAATCGCCACTCCTTGTCTTAAATAAATACTTTTAGCCGATGGAATGCCGTATTTTGCCAAAACAGCCAAAGTATCTTTCTTGTTGAAAGTTAATGCACTTTGGTAGAAATCACAACCTGTGTATCTTTGTCCTATGGTATCCCAGTAGGCTTGTAGAACGCCGTTTTCCCCAGGTGCTCCGTGTATGGTATTGAAACAAACATCAAATTTCAGGGTAGAATTATCGTTTAATATTACCGAAAAATCTGCCTTGTTGATGGGGTGTTTTTGTTCGTTTTCATCAAGTAGATACCATTCGTTTTTAAGGATAACGACTTTATAAACATTGTACAAATCTCTATCCAGAGAATCAAAAATGAGTTGTCCGCTTTTTAGTGAGACTTCGTATTCATCAGAGTAGCCGCCCATTACTACGGCTATATTTTTCTTATTCATTAATGCTAATTTTAGGCAAATTTAATGATTAAAAAACAATCAAAGCAAAAGATTTAAGATTAATTTTTTACATTACAGATATATTGTATTATCTTTGCTCAAATTTTTTCAATATTCAAAACTATGTTAAAATCACTTTTCCATTGGAAAGTTTTGGTTAATTTGCTCATTGCCATAGGATTATTGGTGGGTTTGGTATGGCTTACATTCCGTTGGCTGGAGGTACATACCAATCACGGAAAGGAAATCCCTGTGCCAAATGTGGTAGATATGTCCGTACATAAAGCCATTGAAATTTTGGACGATGCAGGTCTGCAATACGAGGTGGATAGTTTCAAGTACGACCCTAAATACAAGCCTTTACAAGTGCTACAAATTTATCCGAGTGCAGGTGCAAGGGTAAAGGGCGGAAGGGCTATTATACTGAAAGTCAATCCAAAAACTTGGGCAAAAGTACAGGTGCCAGACATTGTAGATAGATACAAAGGCTTAGCGTTTCGTCAGCTAGAATCCGTAGGTCTTAAGGTGGGTGATACCATCTATGAGCCAAGTATCCAGCGTGACGCCGTGATTCGTATGCAGCTAAACGGCAATGTCATTCAGCCAGGTGTGTTGGTACCGAGATTTACCGCCATAGATTTGGTGATTGGGACAGGTCCAAAACGAAATGTTACCGTACCGAATTTGGTAGGGCTTACCGTACAAGAAGCAAAAGCCGTGATAGAGAACAACCTTTTTGAGGTAGGTTTGGTAGAATACGAAGATGGCAAGGGAGATGATACCGATATTATTTATTATCAAGACCCAGCATCAGGCTCTCTTCGTGACCAAGGTATGCAGATAGACCTTTGGGCAAGTAAAAAAACACCAGCCGAGCTGATGAACAAAATAGAGGAACTGAACTCCATCTACCGAATGAAGATAGATACCACTTTACCACCTATCCGCTATGAAGAAGTGCGTATAGAGGAAACTGAAAATACTCCGCCACCTCCACCGAAAAAAATAGTGGAGAAACCTGTGGTAGAAAAACCAAAGGTGGAGGTTTCACAGGTGAAGAATAATACCGAAACTAAGCCAAAGACTCCTAAAAAAGAAGCCCCAAAAGTAGAGGAAAAGGCAAAACCAAATAAAACTCCTGTAGTAGTAAAGAAATCTACGGAGCAAAAGCCAAAGGTAGAAACTAAAACATCTAAACCAGCAGAAACCACCAAACCGAAGGCGAAACCTACGGAAACTAAAACTCCTCCGAAAGAAGAAGCCCCAAAAGTGAAAAAGATAGTGGTGGAATAAATCAATAACTAAACAAAAGCAAAGCCTTAATGATTTTAGAATTAAGGCTTTTTAGTATATCATTATGAATATCAATGAAGATTTTTTAGATGATGAGCTAGACGCTCTCCCAGAGCAAGGAGCGGAAGAAGTAGGCGACGAACTCTTTGAGCATCTCAATATCATTGTAGATAAAAAACAAGACCCTTTGCGGATAGATAAATACTTGCTTCTATTCCGCCAAAACTCCTCTCGGAACAAGATTTCGCAGACTTGCCGTGCAGGAAATGTAGTGGTGAATGGCACGCCCGTGAAGCAAAATTATAGGGTGAAGCCTTTTGATAATATCTCGGTGTTGCTCAGCCGTCCGCCTCGTGAAAATGTGATTGTTCCGCAGGATATTCCTATCAATATCGTTTATGAAGATGATGATGTTTTGGTTGTGGATAAAGAGGCTGGAATGGTAGTTCACCCTGGTTTTGGGAATTGGGACGGCACTTTGGTCAATGCTTTGGCGTATCATTTTGAGAAAAACGGACTAAAAACCGATTTAGACCGAATAGGCTTGGTTCATCGGATTGATAAGGATACATCAGGGCTTTTGGTCATTGCGAAAAACGAATATGCACTCAGTTTTTTGGCAAAACAATTCTTTGACCGAACCACCAAAAGGCTCTACTGGGCATTTGTTTGGGGGAATCTTCAGGAGGATACTGGCACCATTCGTGGGCATATCGGTAGACATCAGAAAAACCGAATGCAAATGGCTGTCTATGAGGACGGAAGCCAAGGCAAGCACGCCGTTACTCACTACCGCGTTTTGGAGCGTTTTCGGTATATGACTTGGGTAGAATGTAAGCTAGAAACAGGGCGTACGCACCAGATTAGGGCTCATTTTAGGTATATTGGTCATACACTTTTTAATGATGAACGATACGAAGGGCATATCCCTCTAAGGGGGCAAAATTTACCAAAATACAAGCAATTTATTCAGAATGTTTTTGAGGTATTGCCACGCCACGCCCTCCACGCTCATACGCTTGGTTTTGTGCATCCTACCACCAAAAAGGAAATGTATTTTGAAAGCCCAATGCCCCAAGATATGCAAAACGCCGTAGAGAAATGGCGAAAATATTTAGAAGCGAATTGATTACAAGCGAAATTCTTTTTATATAATCAAAAAATAGGATTTTATTTTAATTCCTTATATTTGTGCCTCATAAAATTCTTATGAGGTATATTTTTTTGTTATTATTAATAGGCATCGGTATTCAGGCACAGATAAGGCAACTGAAAAATCCGAATGGAAATTCAGACTCCATTGTGGTAGATAATGGTGGGAAAGATTCTGTGAAGATTTTCAAGCCTACGATACAGGATTATAGATACAAAACCCAGTTTCAGGAGGCTAAAATTTTTGATACTGCGTTTTCAGTCCATAGACAATATGCTATTACTCAGTATAATAACCGCGATAATTTTGGTAAAATTCAGTTTGCTAATATAGGCTCGGGGTTTCAGAATTTGGTTTTTCAGAGAGATGAAGAAACCGATTTGTCTCTATTGCCAGAGAGAAAATCTCATTTTATTTTAGGGGTAAAAGATATTCGGTATTACGATGTGAAAACGCCTACGACTTCCTTTATTTATCATTCAGGAATGCGAAACGGAGCGGCTTTGCAAAGTACTTATACGCAAAATTTTGGGAAGAATTTCAATCTCGCCGTAGAGTATATGGGGCTGAGGTCGCAGGGCTTTTATTCTAATAGTCTGGCAGCGAATAATAATTTTGTAGCCTCGGCTCATTATAGGTCTGTAAATCAGAAATATGAAGCCTATGCTCACTATCTTCATCAAAATGTAATGAACCAAGAGTATGGTGGTGTGAAGAGTCTAGATGCTTTTTTAAGTGGCGAATCTACCTTGGGGAATAGGGCGAATTTGGAGGTAGGTCTTACAGGTTCTGATTCTCGTTTCTCCTACCGAAGATACTATTTTAGCCATAGTTTCACGCCTTTTAATGCGGAAAAATTCCCTTTTAGATTATCGCATACTATTTTTCATCAGGGCAATAAATATTATTTTAATTTGGGTGGAAGTGATGCAAGTTTTTTTGAAGCCGTGAATACCGAGCGTGGTAATTCAAGTAAAAAATATTCTAAAAAACTGAGTAATACGATTAGTTTAGTATTTGATAATGAGAAGTTTAAGCTAGATGCTGGGGCGAGGTATCAGAATATTATTTTAGGAGCAGAAAATCCTGTGGTTAATACAGATATAATTGCGGGGAAAGAGATTTCTGAAAACCGAATTGGGGTGGTTGGCAATTTGAAAATCAGTCTGTGGGAGCAACTAAAACTGCAATCTCATTTGGAATATTCTAATGGAAAGCAATTTGGGAATTTTCTTCGTACCACGAATTGGCTTAATTTTGAACCGATAAAAGATTATTTCGTAGAGGGTAAAGTAGCATTTCAGTCTTCTACTCCTACTTTTAATTATTTGCTAAATGCTTCATCTATAATGAGTTATAACTATGATTTTA
>JAUNHO010000053.1:1428-6718 GCA_030523905.1 Bergeyella zoohelcum | reverse complement strand
TCAATGGTTTATAATAATAAACAAGCGTAACAAGACCAAGACTGAAAATAAAAATCGCCCCACTAATGAGCCATTCTTTCGGCGTGGCTCTACTTACATTAATATGGATATTATCATCACTATGTTTAGACCACAGCACCCAGCCGTAGATGCTCATTATGGTATAATAAACATTAATCATCATATCTCCTAAAAGACTGGAAACGAATAAAATATAAACATAGATAGCCGTAGAAATAATCCCCGTAGGATAGACCCAAATGTTTTTTCGGATAGAAAAAAATACGCTTAGCAGTCCAAAAATCGTTGCCGTAGCCTCCAACGCAATATCAAAAGTCTGATAATTCTCGTAGGGTTTCAGTAGTAATTCGTATAGATTCATAGTGATGCCAAAGATAAATTTTTTTTCATAAATTTTCTATTTCGTATTCATTTTTTTTCTATTTTTGAGCAAAAGAATAATTACTATGTCAAATATTTGGATTAAAAAGCCCATAAGTGCATACAAGGAGGAGATGAAAAACAGCCAACTGAAACGCGTTTTAGGGCGATGGACTCTGGTAGCAATAGGCATTGGAGCCATTATCGGTGGTGGTATTTTCGTACTAACTGGCACTGGGGCGTACTATCACGCTGGACCTGCTTTGGCAGTTTCGTTTGCCATTGCTGGGATTGCCTGTATTTTTGCGGCTCTTTGCTATGCAGAGTTTTCGTCTATATTGCCAGTGGAAGGCTCGGCGTACTCCTATGCCTATGGAACTGTGGGCGAAATTTTCGCTTGGATGATAGGCTGGGGACTGATTTTGGAGTATATGATGGCATCGATGACGGTTGCGGTCTCTTGGTCAGGCTATTTCGGTAAATTCTTGAAAATGTTCGGACTAACCCTCCCCAACTGGCTCACCAATGACCCAAAAACCTTTGAAGCCCTTGGTGGCAGTAGCTTTTCTGTCAATCTACCTGCAATGCTCATTGTACTTTTAGTGGTATTTATCCTTACAAGAGGAACCAAAGAAGCCGCAAAAGCGAATAATCTCATCGTATTGCTAAAAGTCTCCACTATTATTTTTGTGATTGTGGCTGGGGCGTTTTTCGTAGTGCCAGACAACTGGTTGCCATTCATTCCAGAAGCAAAAACCATTACCGAAAACGGCGTAAGCCACGAGGCCTATGGCTATGCTGGGGTGATAGCAGGAGCGTCGGCGATATTTTTCTCTTATGTAGGGTTTGATGCCGTCTCTACCCAAGCTGGGGAAGCCATTAACCCTAAAAAAGACATTCCGTTTGCTATTATTGTATCACTTATTTCCTGTACTTTCTTGTATATTTTGGTAACTTTGGTTCTTACGGGAATGATGAATTATACTGATTTCAACCCTCTTGGAAAGTACCCTGATGCCATAAAAGCACCTGTGGCGTATGCCTTTGATATAGCAGGACAACCTTGGGCTAGTTACCTCATTACCATAGCTGCAACGGTAGGCCTAGTCTCTGTATTGATAGTGATGATAACTGGACAATCTAGGATATTTTTAGGAATGTCAAAAGACGGATTAATCCCAAAAATCTTTTCAAAAGTAGATGAAAAAACCGGAGTCCCTAGGGAAAACCTTTGGATAATTGGTATCATTGTGAGTATTGTGGCAGGGCTTACCCCTATTAATGAATTGGCACATATGACCAGTTTTGGGACGCTTTTCGCTTTTGCTATGGTCTGTATTTCTGTATGGCTTTTGAGGGTGAAACAGCCTAATTTGGAGAGAGCCTTCCGCGTTCCTGCACTGCCTTTAATCGCAGGTTTGGGCATCATTATCAATTTATATCTGATATTCAACCTAAGTAAAGAAGCAAAAATATATTCCGTAATCTGGCTACTGATAGGACTTATAGTCTATTTCCTATACAGCATAAAACATTCTAAATTGCAGAAGAAATAGAGAAATTATAAACAAAATATCAAACCCTCGTCAGAATTATGATGAGGGTTTGATGTATAATGTAAGAATTATTGTCTGCTGAAATTCTACGGATATGGTGCCAACTCTACCTCCAAGCCGTCTAGCTCTTCGGTGATGTGGATTTGGCAACCCAATCTGGAATTATCTTGCGTATGATACGCCTCGGCAAGCATTGCGTCTTCCTCTGCCTCCATTTCTGGGAGTTTTTCGGCACCGCTATGCACATAAACTTGACAAGAGGCACACATTGCCATTCCACCGCAATTCCCTATCGTGCCATCTTCTGCCAGTTCGTAGGCTCTGATGACCTCCATAAGGTTCATAGACATATCGGTAGGAGCCGCAATATCGTGCGAAACGCCTTCCCTATCTATTATTTTGATATTAATATCGCTCATTTTTGCTAAAAAATAGGTTAATCTATCTTCTTCACTACGGCTTTTTCTGCCTCTTTTCGTGAGCCATCAAAACCATCTACACCGCTCACAGTGGTATATTTCAGTACGTATTTTTTGCCGGGGTTCAGCCTTTGGTACACGCTTTGGCACATCAGTGTAGCTTCGTGGAAACCACATAAAATCAGTTTTAATTTCCCTGGATAGGTGTTAATGTCGCCAATGGCATAAACGCCCTCAATATTGGTCTGATAATCCAATGCGTTATTTACCTTTATGGCATTTTTTTCTATTTCTAAGCCCCAGTTTGCCAATTCACCCAGCTTCGGAGTTAGCCCAAATAATGGAATGAAATAATCGGTTTCTAAATCAAATTCTTCGCCCTCTTTATTCACGCTGATGGCTTGTAGATGCCCATCGCCTTTCAGAGCAGTTACCTCTGCTGGGGTTATGAGATTGATTTTCCCTTGATTTTTCAATGCTTGAACTTTCTCCACAGAGTCCAATGCTCCACGAAACTCGTTTCTCCTATGAATCAAAGTAACTTCTTTTGCGACATCGGCAAGGAAAATACTCCAATCCAATGCTGAATCTCCGCCACCAGCAATCACAATTTTTTTATCGCGGAACATTTCAGGGTCTTTTACGAAATATTCCACACCATTTTCCTCATACTGGGCAAGGTTTTCCATCTCTGGTTTTCTTGGTTCAAAAGTGCCTAGCCCACCAGCAATTGCCACCGCTCTCGCACGATGTATAGTGCCTTTGTTCGTTACCACTTCAAACCAATCCTCATCTATTTTATTAAGCGAAACTGCGGTTTCGGAAAGAGTAAAACCTGGTTCAAATTGCTTGATTTGCTCCATCAGATTATCTATCAACTCTCCCGCTCCCACCGATGGATAGCCAGGAATATCAAAAATTGGTTTCTTTGGATAAAGTTCTGCCAACTGCCCACCTGGTTGCGGAAGTGCGTCTATAATATGGCATTTAATTTTAAGTAAGCCCGCCTCAAAAACGGTGAAAAGCCCAGTAGGCCCTGCTCCTATGATTAGTAAATCGGTTGTTATCATTATTGAAAGAAATTTTTATTAATTCTAAAAAACAGACAAAATTATGAAAATGAGAGAGAAAAAACAAATAAAAAAGTTGCCTTTTCATCAGCAACCTTTATATTTTACAAGCCTAAAACATCTTTCATTGAGAAAACGCCTTTTCGGTCTTTAAGCCATTCGGATGCAATGACTGCCCCAAGAGCAAAACCTTTTCGGCTGAATGCAGTATGTTTTATCTCTATTTCATCTACTTCCGAGCGATAGAAAATGCTATGCGTACCTGGGACTTCATCTTCTCGGATTGCCGTAATGCCTAGTTTTTCGCCTTCGGTTTCATCTAATTTCCAAGTGGAAAATTTAGGATTTTGGCTGATAATACCCTCCGCCAAAGAAATTGCTGTACCACTCGGTGCATCTTTTTTGTGAGTGTGATGAATTTCCTCCAACTGGATTTGATATTCATCAAAAGGTTTCATCATTTGGGCTAATTTTTCATTCAAAGCAAAGAATAGATTAACACCTAAACTGAAATTAGACCCATATAAAAACGCAGTATTGTTATTGATGGCAATTTGCTCTATTTCAGGTTTTTGTGAAAGCCAACCCGTAGTGCCACAAACGACTGGGATTTCGTTTTCTAGGCAGGTTTTTATATTTTGAAAAGCTACCTCTGGCTGGGAAAATTCAATGACTATCTCTGCCTGATTGAAGTTTTCCTTTGTAGGTGTTTCATTGAGCCTTGCTACGATTTCGTGACCTCTTTGGGTAGCAATTTCATCGATGATTTTACCCATTTTTCCGTAGCCTACTAATGCTATTTTCATTGTATTTTATTAAAATTTAAGATTAAAACTAAGCCCTATTTTTGTGTTTTCTCTTCCAAATTCGTCATACAAAATGGTGGGCTTTACTGCCAAATCAGGGTCTTTTCTTTGTTCGTAAAGATGAGCATCTACCACCGCGTCCATTATCCCCAAAATATAAACCAAAGCCGTGATGGCAATAGAATAATCTCTCTGACGCTTGGCACTATCTTGGGCGTTTCCTAAAACCGTACTGGTAATATTGGAGTTGCTTGAAAACTCGTGTGGAAGCCCATTGAGAGAGGCTACATAGGCATTTCTATATCGGTTATATTGTTTATTATTCCAAAGGGCAATGCCTATCCCCGTCCCTATTCCTCCCCAAACGATGGAGATTTTCCAATATTTTTTGTTATAATACTGCCCTAGACCAGGCAAAACCGCCGAGTAAAGCCCAGCCTTTGTGGGATTGGAAATCATTTTTTTGGTAGGAGCATTATCTTTCTCTATATCCTCCACTATTTCTTCCGATGACAATTCAGAAGTGTTTGGTTTTGAGGTGATTGTATCCTTTTCTATCACTTGTGAAAAAGCGACAGATGATACAAAAACACACCATATGAAAAGTAATTTTCTCATAATTTTCTACTGAAAATGCGAAAGAATCTGTTCCAATTCTTCCTCATTCTGGAAATCTAAAACGATTTTTCCTTTTTTCCCATTGGCAGACGCTTTGATTTCTACTTTTACCTCTAATACATCGGTTAATCTTTTTTCTGCTCTTTTTAGTTCGTTCGGGATATTTTTAGGTTTCTTTTCTGGTTTTTCGTTCGGTTTTTTCAGAGTATTCGCTACTGCTTCGGTTTGTCTTACGCTAAGCCCTTGCTTGATGATTTGCTCAAACAATAATTGCTGTAATTCCTCGCTTTCTAAACTTAAAATCGCACGGCCGTGTCCTGCTGAAATTTCACCACTTCTGATGGCATTTTGCATTGACGGATTGAGTTTCAAAAGACGGAGCGAATTGGTAATTGTGCTTCGTTCCTTACCTACGCGATGGCTTAGGTTTTCCTGCGTCA
>JAUNHO010000053.1:0-1418 GCA_030523905.1 Bergeyella zoohelcum | reverse complement strand
GAGAGCCACCTCTATGGCATCTAAATCTTCCCTTTGGATATTCTCCACGAGAGCCATCTCCAAAAGTTCTTGGTCATTCACCAAACGAATATAAGCAGGAATTGTTTTCAGCCCTGCAATTTTGGAAGCACGGAAACGCCTTTCCCCCGAAATAATTTCAAATTTATCACCATCTTTACGAAGGGTAATCGGTTGTATAACACCAAGATTTTTGATGGATTGAGCCAAATCATTTAGGGCTTTTTCATCAAAATGAGTTCTCGGCTGGGAAGTATTTGGGTAAATATCTTCCAAGGCTATCTCTACTATATTTCCCACCAATTTATCGGCTCCCTCATCAGTAGCAGAGTTGATGGTGGCACGGGATTCAGAATTAAGAATGGCTCCCAAACCTCTTCCCATTGGTCTTTTTTTATCTCTCAATTTTATATATTTTTATTATTTATCATCGTTTTTCAAAAGTACCTCTTCTGCCAATTTCAGATATTGCACAGCACCTTTACTTTCGGCATCGTACATTAGGATACTTTCGCCATAGCTTGGGGCTTCGCTTAGCCTTACATTTCGGCTAATAATTGTTTCAAAAACCATCTCTGGAAAGTGCATACTGACCTCTTCCACCACTTGGTTGGAGAGTTTGAGACGAGCATCAAACATCGTTAGTAGAAGCCCCTCAATTCCCAAATCTGGATTATGAATATTCTGAACATTCTTTATCGTATTGAGTAATTTCCCCAAACCTTCTAGGGCAAAATATTCACACTGAATAGGGATAATCACCGAATCTGACGCTGTAAGAGCATTGACGGTAATAAGCCCCAAACTCGGAGCACAATCTATAATGATATAATCATACTTATCCTTTACCGATGCTAGGGCATTTTTCAGCATATATTCCCTGTCTTCCTTATCTACCAGCTCTATTTCTGCCGCTACCAAATCTATATGAGATGGCACAATATCCAAATGAGGCGATGTAGTTTTTTGGATACATTTTTCTACTTCTACGCTGTGTTCCAGTAGGTTATATGTAGAATAAAGCACTTCCTCTACTCCCAAGCCAGAAGTAGCGTTAGCCTGTGGGTCTGCATCTATGATGAGAACTTTTTTCTCCAAAACACCCAATGCCGCTGCTAGATTAACCGCTGTGGTGGTCTTCCCTACGCCACCTTTCTGATTGGCAATACCAATGATTTTAGCCATATTTTAGTTTTAATGTTCAAAAATACAATTTTTTTTTATTTTGAAATCCTGCAAAGATATAACTATTTGTATTTCAAAAGATTATTTTATCCACATTTTTTAGTTGATAAATTACAAAAATTGCCAAAGTAGCGAACCCACCTTGGCAAAAATAATCTTAATTTTATGCTTAAAACAATTCTTTTCTGATGATATTCTGCGAACGCTCTGGCCCT
>JAUNHO010000052.1:6499-6737 GCA_030523905.1 Bergeyella zoohelcum | reverse complement strand
TATCTTTGCACCCAGATTTTAATATTGAAAGACCAGAGAATAATGAATTTTGACAATCAGTTTTTGGAAAAAGCGACCAATCTCTTCCTTGAAAATGGGGCAAAAACCTTTACAATGGATGATGTGGCAAAGGAGTTTAGAATCTCCAAGAAAACGCTTTACCAAAAATACAAAAACAAAGAAGCCTTGCTAGAAGAGGTGATGGAATACAAGCTGAATCTCATCATTACGGCACTGA
>JAUNHO010000052.1:0-6489 GCA_030523905.1 Bergeyella zoohelcum | reverse complement strand
ATCAATGAAGATATAGAAGATGCCGTGGAGAGAATGTACTGCCGAGATGAGCAAATAGATGAGGCAACGAGGAATAATCATAATATTTTCATCAAGCAACTCATCAAATATTACCCAGATATTTTCAGTAGGCATATGAGGATTTTCTCCGATAGATTTTCCGAGGTGCTTATTGATAATATCCGCAGAGGTAGGGAGCAGGGCGTTTTCCGAACGGATTTTGATGAAACCCTTTACCCAAAACTCTTCTTTGAAATGATGCTTTCCTACGATAGTTCCATTACTTTGGACACCGAAAAAATCAGTAGAGAATATTTCAAAGATACCACGATGGATTTCTATATGAATGCCATCACCACGGAGAAAGGCAAAGAAGCAATAAAAAAGTATAAAAACAATCAAGTAAATGAAAAAAATAGTATTTAGTTTGGGGCTTTTGGGAACAATGGCGTATGGGCAAGATACCCGCATTTTGTCATTACCAGAGGCTATTAATTACGCTTTGGAGCATAAATCTGATGCCGAAAAAGCCCGTCTTAACATTCAAAAAGGTGATGCCCAAATTGCCGAAGTAAAAGCCAATGCTCTGCCGAAACTTTCGGTAGTAAGTAGCACCACTTACAACCCGCTATTGCAGGAGTTGGTCATTCCGAGTTTCATTAATCCTGCGGAAACTATGAAACTCACGATGGGGCAGAAATGGACTTCCTCCAACTCCTTACAATTAGAGCAGGTGGTATTCAGCCAAGCCGTTTTTATGGGATTGAAGGCAGCAAAAACCACCAAAGAATTTTACCTCATCAACGCAGAACTTACCGAAGAGCAGATTATAGAAAAAGTAGCCAATGCCTATTATCAGGTCTATCAGGCGGAACAAATGCTTGAAAATGTAGAAGATAATCTAAAAATAACCGAACAAACGCGTAAAATCATCAAAGGGCTTTACGATGCAGGTTTGGCGAAAAAAATAGATTACGATAGAGTGCAAGTGGCGTACAACAACCTGAAAGCGAGTAAGCAACAGGTTATCAATTCCGTTCAGTTGAGTGAAAACGCATTGAAATTCATCATCGGAATGGAAATGGCACAAGCGATTGACCTACCAAAACAAACCTTTGAACCTGCGGTTTTATTAGCCGAAAACGATGCCGATTTTTCCAATAGAACCGAAATAAAAGCCCTAAACAAACAGCTAGAACTCCTCGGTTGGCAGAAAAAAGCGACCGAAGCAGAGTTTTATCCGTCCGTGGCACTGGCGGCCAACTATACTTGGTACGGGCAAGGCGAAAAAATGCCTTGGTGGAATGGTCAGAAAAACGGCGTTTTTTGGTCAGACATCGCCTCCATCAGTTTGAATATCAAAATCCCAATCTTCAACGGATTTGCCACCAAAGCCAAAGTAGAGCAAAATAAAATAGACATCGCACAGGCACAGGCCGATTTGAGAGAAACCCAGCTAGGGTTAGATTTAGCCTTTAATAATGCTAAAACTCAAATCCAAAATAGCCAAATCACCATAAAAACCCAAGAGGATAATGTGAAATTAGCAGAAGAGGTAATGGCGAACACCAGAGCCAATTATCAGTACGGCTTGGCAACGCTTAATGATATTCTAGATGCCGAAAAAGACCTCGCAGATGCTAAAAACAATCTCACAAAAGCCAAGTTAGATTACAAACTAGCCGAAATAGAACTCCTAAAATCACAAGGAAAACTCAGAACATTGAACCAATAATTTTTAATAATCAAGCAATTAAAATGAATAAAAAAAGTTTATTTACGATTTTAGCCATCGTAGCCGTAATAGCAGGAGCCATTTTTATCCTTCAAAAAAATAAAAAGAAAAACGACGAACAAGTGGCGATAGTAGCCGAAAAAAATGATGAAGTAGCCGTGCGTACCGCCATTGTTCAAGATGAAAATATGAGTGGAGAGTTTAGCGTTAATGGGACTTTCGTGCCAAATCGCCAGGCGAATATCTCTGCCGAAATGGGCGGTCAGCTCGTGGGGCTTTATGTAAAGGAAGGGAGCTATGTAGGGGCTGGGCAGGTCATTGCAAAGGTAAAAGGCGACCTCATCAATGTCAATGTTGGCAATGCACAGGCGAACCTAGACCAAGCCGTTTCCGCTCTCAATAGATACGAAGCCGCTTACAAAACTGGTGGAGTTACAGCCCTTCAACTAGACCAAGCGAGACTACAAGTGAAGAACGCAAAAGCCCAACTCCAATCCGCTCAGCTTCAGTCTGGCGATACCAATGTCGTGGCGAAAGTCAGTGGCATCGTCAATAAGAAAAATGTAGAGGTAGGGAGCGTCGTAGGGGCTGGTACGGCGATTGTGGAGGTTGTAGATATTTCCTCCGTGAAACTCCGCGTAGATGTAGATCAGTCGCTCGTGAGCCGTCTCTCTATGGGCGAAATCGTTACCATAAAACCAGATGTCATAGACGGCACTATCGATGGGCGTATCACCTTCATTGCACCTGCCGCTTCTGGGGCGTTGAAATTCCCTGTGGAAATCACCGTTTCCAATGTCAATAACCAGCTAAAAGCAGGGATGTACGCCACCGCAATCTTCAATGATAAAGGCACTCAAAGCCGTCTTATCGTTCCGAGAAATGCCTTCGTGGGAAGTGTGAGCGATAATCTCATTTTCGTGGTAAAAGACGGCGTGGCACACCTTACCAAAGTCCAAAGCGGAATTAACTTCGGCGATAAAGTAGAGATTTTGGGCGGACTGAACGCAGGCGAACAGGTCGTAGTGAGCGGACAAATCAACCTGTCTGATAAAACCAAAGTGAAAATCTTGAAGTAATAGAAAATCAAACACCATTGGCACGAAACCAACGGCGTTATCCACGAGATAAAGCCCGTTACACACGATATTAACCGCGTTACAGACAAAATCAACGGCGTTACAGACAAAATAAAGTCCGTGATACGCGAAATGAACAGCGTTATTATAAAAATGAACAGCGTTATATAGAAAATGAACGGAGTTACTATAAAAATTAATAAGGTTATGCCAAAAATAATGCGAATTATTCAAAAATTAATATCAAAAGTG
This sequence comes from Bergeyella zoohelcum, assembly GCA_030523905.1. GTDB lineage: Bacteria > Bacteroidota > Bacteroidia > Flavobacteriales > Weeksellaceae > JAUNHO01. The sequence goes on along the minus strand of JAUNHO010000052.1, from coordinate 3,423 downwards.
TGCATTTGCCAATAATAAATAAATACAAAACCAATGAAATTAGCAGAAATATCCATAAAACGCCCCAGTTTGGTCATCGTGATGCTCATCGCGTTGCTACTCGGTGGGCTGTTTAGCTACAAGCAACTCAACTACGAGTTGATTCCAAGCGTGGAGGTCAAGGTCGTTACCGTTTCCACCGTCTATCCTGGGGCATCGCCTTCGGAGGTAGAAAGCACCATTTCCGAGAAGATAGAAGATGCCGTATCCGCATTGGAGGGCATCAAAAAAATTCAAACCAAATCCTTCGAGAGCCTCTCCGTCGTCATCATTGAGTTCAAAAATGATGTAGATGTAGATTTCGCGCTCAACGAGGCACAGCGTAAAATCAATGCCATTCGCTCCGAGTTGCCAGACGATGCCAAAGAGCCATCTCTCGCCCAGTTCTCCCTTTCAGATTTGCCTGTCGTGAGCTTGGGGGTTACGGCAAACCTTACCGAGAGCGAACTTTATGACCTAATAGACAACAAAATTCAGCCCGAGTTTTCCAGAATCAGCGGCGTAGCAAAAGTGAATGTCATCGGTGGGCAGGAAAGAGAAATCCGTATCAACATCAACCAAGACAAACTAAAAGGCTACGGGCTTACTATTCCGCAAGTTCAGCAGATTATTTCCGCTTCCAATATGGATTTCCCTACTGGGAACCTTAAAACAAGGGCAAACTCTACGCTTATCCGTTTGGCAGGGAAAATCAAATCCGTAGATGAACTCCGAAATCTCACGATTAGTTCACAAAACGGCATCAATATCCGTCTTTCAGACATTGCCGAGGTGCAAGATACTTCCAAAGAGATTGAAAAAATCGCAAGAATTGACCAAAAGAACACTCTTTTGCTAGAAATACAAAAACAAACCGATGCCAATGCCGTTACCGTGAGCCAGTTGGTACAGGAGAAAATGAAGCAGATAGAAGACCAGTACAAAACCGAAAATCTGAAAATAGAACTGGCGAATGATACTTCTGTATTTACCCTTCACGCTGCCGATTCGGTGATAAAAGACTTGTTCATCGCCGTGGCGTTGGTGGCTTTCGTGATGTTGTTCTTCTTGCATAGTTTTAGGAATGCCATTATCGTGATGGTCGCAATTCCTACTTCGCTCATTGCCACTTTCATCGGTTTAATGCTGTTTGAATACTCGCTCAACCTAATGAGTTTGCTCGCACTCTCCCTAGTGGTGGGGATTTTGGTAGATGATGCCATCGTGGTGATAGAGAATATCCACCGCCATATGGAGATGGGCAAGAATAAAGTCCGTGCTGCGTACGATGGGGCTTCCGAGATTGGCTTTACCGTTACGGCGATTACTTTGGTGATTGTGGCGGTGTTCCTTCCAATCGCGATGAGTAGCGGTCTCGTATCCGATGTCTTGCGTCAGTTTTGCGTTACGGTGGTCATTGCCACATTGCTTTCCCTTTTGGTATCGTTCTCCGTAGTGCCTTGGTTGTATTCTAGATATGGTAAGCTGGAACTCATCAGTAAAACCTCTATTTTAGGGAAAATGATTTATACTTTTGAGGCAGGTCTTACCCGATTTACTCATTTTATGTCCAATTTATTGGCGTGGAGTCTTCGTAATAAAATCAAAACCTTTGCGGTGGTTACCATAATGTTTGTGAGTATTATTCCGCTCTTTTCTGGGGGCTATATTGGGGCTGGGTTCTTCCCAAGTGTGGATAAAGGTGAGTTTATGGTACAGATAGAGCTGCCGAAAGATGTCTCTATTGAGGAAACCAATTTTATGACCCAAAAAGCCGAGCAATACCTCCGAAAAAATAAAGACATCACCACGATGATTACCACCGTAGGGCAGACCAGTAGCGGTATGGGGTCGTCTCAATCCACTTCCTATAAGTCGGAGATTAAAATTACTTTGGTAGATAAGTCGTTGCGTGAAGACCCTACGAATGTCTTTGCCGCGAAAATCAAAAGAGAGCTAGAAAAAGAATTGGTAGGAGCGAAAATTGCCACCGTACCAGTTGGGCTTTTAGGTGCAGAGGAATCAACCTTGCAGATGAATGTAACGGCAACCAACCTAAAAGATGCAATGGCGTATGCTAAACAGGCGGAAGCCGTACTAAAAACCATCGATGGGGCAACCGAAGTAGAACTTTCCGTGCAAGATGGAAACCCAGAGATTTCCGTATCGGTAGATAGAGATAAAATGACCGCCTTGGGACTTAATGTCGCTACCGTAGGACAGGCGATGAGAACCGCTTTCAGTGGAAATACCGATAATAAATTCCGTACTGGGAATGATGAGTATGATATTAACATCATTCTTGATGAAGCCAATAGAAAAAGCATAGACGATGTCCGCAATATAGAGTTCATCAATAACCAAGGGCAGAGAATAAGCCTCTCGCAATTCGCCGAGATTACCTATACTTCTGGGGCATCTCAGTTGGAACGATTTGACCGCTCTCCGTCCGTTACCGTCAATGGACAAACCGTAGGGCGAAGCTCTGGGGCAGTAGCCGAAGAATGGGGGCAAAAAATGGAAGCCATACAAAAACCAAAAGGCGTTAATTGGTCTTGGGGTGGCGATATGGAGCGACAAGGCGAGGGCTTCGGTACGCTGGGCGTGGCACTCTTGGCAGCGATTATGCTCGTGTATATGATTATGGTGGTTCTCTATGATGATTTCGTGAAGCCGTTCATTGTATTGTTTTCCATTCCGCTGTCTTTCATTGGGGCAATGTGGGCATTAGCTTTGACGAACCAAGAACTGAACATTTTCACCATTCTCGGTATCATTATGCTCATTGGTCTCGTGGCAAAAAATGCGATTCTTTTGGTAGATTTTGCCAACCATAGACTAGACAAAGGCGAAACCATAGAAAACGCTCTGATACAGGCCAACCACGCGCGTCTCCGCCCAATCTTGATGACCACTATTGCAATGGTGATTGGTATGCTACCGATTGCGTTGGCATCTGGGGCAGGTGCGGAAATGAACAACGGACTGGCAATCGTTATCATCGGTGGTTTGCTTTCTTCCTTGTTCCTTACCTTGGTCATTGTGCCAGTGGTTTATCTCATCGTCGTAAGAATAGAAGAACGCTTCTTTGGGCATAAAAAGAATGATTACGATGCCCTTATGAAAGCCGATTATGAGCATATTCATTCCGAAAACTATTTTGAGTTTTAGGGGGTGATTAGTTGGGGATTTATTGGGGCTTGGTTTATTGGATGTTGGGGATTAGCTATTAGTTATTAGAGATTAGTTCTATACTCTAAAAACTATGCCCTATGCCCTAATAACCAATAAACCAAGCCCCAATTAACTAATTATTAACCCCTTCGTAAAGGGTCGTTGAGTATTAAATTAAAGGTTGATGATAGTTAAATTATCTATTGTTAATCCCTTCGTAAAGGGTCGTTG
>JAUNHO010000051.1 GCA_030523905.1 Bergeyella zoohelcum | reverse complement strand
AGTAGCGGAATTTGTTTATTTTTTACCAAAATCAATCATTATTTTCGGGGTCAAAAATAAGTTTTTTATAGTTGGGAGAAGACTAAAATTTTTATTTTTTGAAAAAAAAATTGGGTCTAACTTGCTTATTATCATTTTTTTTCTCTAAATTTGCAGTCCGAAATTAAAAATAAAATAGGAAATGACAAAAGCAGAACTGGTAAATGCCATCTCTAACAAGCTAGGTACCGAGAAGGTAGATACACTAAGAATTGTGGAAGCTTTTATGCAGGAAATCAGAACTTCTATGTACGAAGGGAATAATGTATATTTGAGAGGTTTTGGGTCTTTCATCATCAAAACAAGAGCTGCTAAAACAGGTAGAAATATCTCTAAAAATACAGCCATAGACATACCTGCACATAATATACCAGCTTTCAAACCATCTAAAACTTTTGTAGAAAAAGTAAAAACAAAGGTGGTAGTAAAATAATAAAACAAAAAAATAATTAAATAGAATATTAACCTTAACTAAAATCGTAGAATTATGCCAAGCGGAAAGAAAAGAAAAAGACATAAGGTAGCGACTCACAAAAGAAAGAAAAGAAGAAGAGCTAACAGACACAAAAAGAAAAAATAGTCTTTCTTTGTGAAAAGTACAATATAGTTGATGAAAACATCTTCATTAACTATATTTTTGTTTTTGAACCTAAATAATAACTCCTAAAACCTGAGAGCAATGAAAAAAGAACTGATTATCTCATACGAAGATGAACGAACCAAATTGGCACTGCTTGAAGACGGCAGGCTCTTTGAACTTCACGAGGAAGAAGACCACAATGAGTTTACCGTAGGTGATTTATTTTTAGGTAGAGTAAAAAAATTAGCCCCAAATCTCAATGCAGCTTTCGTGGATATAGGCTATACAAAAGATGCCTTTCTGCATTATCAAGATTTGGGTCCCGATTTTTTGAGTTATCAAAAATTTTTGAAGGATACCTTCGCCAAACGGATACAAAATCATAGCCTGAAAAACTTTGAAATCCAAAAAGAAATAGACAAAAATGGTACGGTAGATAAAGTACTCGCAAAAGACGATGTAGTACTCATACAGATTACCAAAGAGCCTATCTCTACCAAAGGACCGAGAATCTCTACACAGATTTCACTCACAGGGCGTTTTTTGGTTTTAATTCCGTTTGATAATAAAGTTTCAATCTCTAAAAAAATAAAAAGCTCGGAGGAAAAAGACCGACTGAGAACCTTAATAGAAAGCATAAAACCCGAGGGCTTTGGCGTAATAATACGCACCGTAGCCGAAGGAAAAAAAGTAGCAGAACTTCATAATGATATGAACCAGCTGGTACAAAAATGGGAATCTACTTTCAAGAATATCCAAAAGCAGAAAATCCCTTCAAAGGTTCTGAGCGAAGAAGATAAAGCCTCGGCTATTTTAAGAGATAATTTCAACCAAGATTTTTCAGCCATCATTTGTGATGATGAAAAAATGGTAACCGATATACGAAACTATGTGGAAGTCATCGCCCCTGAACGCAAGAATATCGTTCAGTTTTACGACTCGCACATTCCACTTTTAGAGTATTATAATGTAGAAAAACAGCTAAAACAAAGTTTTGGCAAACATGTGAATATCCCAAGTTCCAAGGGAGCATATCTGGTAATAGAGCATACGGAGGCACTGCATGTGATAGATGTGAACTCTGGGCCAAACATCACCTCTGCCCCTACCAATAAGGAACACGGACTGAATGTGAATAAAATGGCAGCAACAGAAATCGCTCGCCAACTCCGTCTGAGGGATATGGGAGGCATCATCGTGGTAGATTTTATTGATATGCCCAATGCCGAACATCGTAAGCAACTCTATGAACATCTAAAAGTAGAAATGCAACGCGATAAGGCTCGTCATAAAATACTCCCACCAAGTAAATTCGGGCTAATACAAATCACCAGACAGCGTGTGAGACCCGAAAAACAGATTGAAACAACCGAAGAAAATCCTAATGCCGATGGGGAAATCCTCGCCCCTATCGTAGTGGTAGAAAAAATGAGTGAGGCCATCAGAAACATTATGCAAAAAGAAAAAGGCAAACTCTATCTACACACCCACCCTTTCGTGGAGGCCTACCTTACCAAAGGGCTTAATAGCATACAGGTAAGATGGTTTTTGAAATACAAAAAATGGATTAGCATAATCCCAAGAGATAGTTTCAAGTACCTTGAATTCCGTCTGTATAACTCAAAAAAGGAAGAGCTAATAGGCTACTCCAACTAAAAATAAAACCAAAAAAAGTTGTTCCAAAAATAGGAGCAACTTTTTTCAGTTATACTCATTAAACAAAAATTTGATTAGAAAATTTGAATGGCAAAAAAATACAGATTTCTAAAACTAATAAATTAGAAAAAAGTATCTTTGCAGAGATATTAGATAGTATGATTGAGCAACAAAATTTCACATTTATAGACCTTTTTGCTGGGATTGGCGGTTTCCATTTGGCGTTGGCAAGTTTGGGCGGAAAGTGTGTTTTCGCCTCCGAATGGGACAAACACGCCTGTGAAACTTATTTTTCCAACCACGGCATAATGCCCCACGGCGACATTACTTTGGAAGAAACAAAAAGTAAAATCCCTCAAAATTTTGATGTGCTTTGTGCTGGGTTTCCGTGTCAGGCGTTTTCCATTGCTGGGCATCGCAAGGGCTTTGAAGACACTCGCGGAACTTTATTTTTTGATGTTGCCGAAATCATTAAAAGCCATCGCCCAAAAGCCGTTTTTTTGGAAAATGTAAAAAATCTCGTTTCTCACGACAAGGGAAACACTTTCAAAGTCATTCTCAACACTTTGCAGGAAGATTTGGGCTATAAAGTTTTCTATAAAGTGCTAAACACAATGGAATACGCCAATATTCCGCAGAATAGAGAACGGATTTTTGTGGTGGCTTTTGACCCTAATCAAGTTGAAAACTGGCAAAATTTTGAATTTCCAGAGAAAGTAAAACTCACCAAAACCATACACGATTTTTTGGATAACGAAAAGCAAGACGACAAGTTTTATTACCCAAAAACGCATCAATATTATTCGGAATTTGAAAAAACGATGACTAAAAGAGATACTGTTTATCAGTGGCGTAGAGTGTATGTAAGAGAGAATAAAAGTAATGTTTGCCCAACGCTCACGGCTAATATGGGAACTGGTGGGCATAATGTTCCGCTGATAAAAGACGATTTCGGATTTAGAAAATTAACACCGAGAGAATGTTTTTCTTTTCAAGGTTATCCGAAAAATTTTATTTTGCCCAACATCGCCAATAGTAAATTGTATATGCAGGCAGGAAATTCCGTAACAACCAACTTGATACAGAAAGTAAGTGAAAACATCTTAAAAATTTTGTAGTGATGAAATCATTTGCACAAATAGATATTGAAAACAACGGAAACTATATTAAATTGCTTTCCGCAGTTGCTAAATTGTCTGGACTTTTTAGCGAAAGTGCTGTGCCTTTTATCAATTATCGTGTAGCAGAAAATATCTTTTGTAGAAGTTTCAATGCGGATAATCTCTCTCGTTCTGATACAGCTTTTGATGCAAATTATAATTCTTTGGGGGTTGGTTTGAAAACTTTTGTTTGCCCATCAAATAACAGCACCGAAAAAGTGGCTGAATTTAATTCTTTATCAAGAGTTTTAAGCGAATTTAAGGGGAAAGAATTAGCCATAAAATTAGCCGAGTTCCGAAATGAACGAATTGATTTAGCCAATCGTTTATACAATATTGAAAGTTCTCTTTATCATATTGTTGCAAGAAAAAACAACGAACTTATTTTATTTGAAACGGATTACGACAAAATAGATATTAACAATATCCATTCAGTAAAACAAAATGCGGCAAGTTTGCAATTTGAAGACGGACACAATTTTTATAGTTTCAACTACTCAAAAAGCACACTTTTTAGGAAATTTTTCATTCCACAAAATGCGTTTAGGCTTCCGATAGAAATTTTAGAAGACCCTTACACTTTGCTTCTTGATTTGTTTGAAAATAAACAACTTAAAATAGCAAATGATAAGCATATAAAGGGAGAAAATTATGTTATTTTGCCGTTGTATGGAATAAAAAACAAACAAAAATTTGTTTTTGAAAAATCAGGATTAAACCAATGGAACGCAGGGGGCAGAAAACGGGATTTTGGCGAAGTGTATATTCCCATTCCTGCCGAAATTCACAAGCAATTTCCGAATTTTTTCCCTGCCAGAGATGAGCATTTTGAGTTGAAAATCCCCACAGGCGAAGTTTTTTCGGCAAAAGTTTGTCAAGACAACTCAAAAGCCCTGATGACTAACCCCAACAAAGCCCTTGCCGATTGGCTTTTGCGGAAAGTTTTTCAAGTAAAAGAAGGCGAACTCTTAACCATTGAACGAATGAACGAACTCGGTTTTGATAGTTTGGTTGTCATCAAAGAAGCCGAAGGAAAATACAAAATAGACAAAGCAAAACTCAATAGTTATGATAATTTTATAGCAAATGAGTAAATATCATTTAATAGAAACCTCCGCAGAAGTGAGTGAGTATTTGAATAAATAGTCAAGACCACCGCAGAAATGTCTAAGCATTTAACTAAATTTGTAACATAAATTAATCATTAAAAAATATAGAGTATGAAAAGATTAAAAACAACAATCCGAGTAAGCGAACTGGCAGACACTTCGCTTCGTATGGTGGATTTGTTCAAAAAGGAAACCACCCTTACCAATGACGCATTTCTAAAACCGCTCTTCACCGAAATTGAAGAGAAAACCACGGCTCTATCTATTGCCATCAAAAAGGAATCTGCCGTATCTAAACTAGAAGAAGCCGATGAACTCAGAGATGAAACCATCAGAAACCTATACGCTATTCTAAAAGGATACAAGGCGATGAGAAACCCACAAACCAAAGCCTCGGCTACGGATTTATTAGAGGTTTTCAAACGCTACGGAGTGGAAATCACGCGTGAGAGTTACGCCAGCGAATCGGCACATATAGAGTCTATGCTTAGGGATTTTTCACTCGCAGAAAACCTGCCAAAAGTGGAGCAACTCACCGAGGTAAAAGAAACCATAGATGAACTCCGCGAAAGGCAAACCGCTTTTCATAATGAAAGATTGAAATACGAAACCGCCCTAGCAGAAACAGGAAGCGTAGCAGCGGCAACCACCTTGAAAAAGCCACTTTTACAGCTCATCAATGTAAAACTCGTGAGTTTCCTTACCGCAATGAAAGAAGTGGAAGCATATAAAAACTTCGCCGAAATCATTCTACAAGTCATCAAAGATGCGAACGAACTCATAGCGAAAAGAAAGAAAACTAAAACAGAGTAAAGTTTTTTAGCCCTAAACAAGCAATAAAACTATATTAATAACGGAAAGTTACTTTTATAGGTTATAAAATATTTAACGCTTTCAGAATTTAGTATTCCGAAAGCGTTAATAATATCAAATCTTAAATAAAATTGGGTAGAATTTCACCCTAAAAATACTACTTCCAGCCACCGCCAAGAGCTTGATAAAGCTGTACCGAAGCATTCATTTTGCTGTATTTGGCATTCACGATGCTCAGCTCGGCATTGAGGTGATTGACACTTGCGGTGATGACTTCCAGATAGTTAGCCATACCATAATTCACCAGTTCTTGCGAATATTCCACCGATTTTCTATACGCTCTAGCCTCCTTTTCTTTTAAGGCAATAAACTCGTCCTGAACGCTATAATTTCGCAACGCATCAGAGACTTCCTTACCTGCCGTTAGCAATGTTTTTCTGAAATTCAGATATGCCGTTTCCTTGTTTGCCAAACTCACTTCATAGGCTGTGCGTATCTGTCTTTTATTGAAAATAGGCTGTGCCAAGCCACCTACAACACTTGCAAATAGAGATTGCGTAGAGAACAATTTATCAATATCAATCCCCTGCACACCGCCACTTCCTGAAAGCGTAAGGCTAGGATAAAAGGCAGCCTTTGCGGCGTTCGTCAGTTCATAAGTTTGAATGAGATTATACTCGGCTTGCATCACATCTGGGCGATTTGCCAACAATTTCACAGGATAGCCTAGTTTGAAATCCGTAGGCAAAGTCTGCTGTGCCATAGTAGAACGCTCTATTTTTTGCGATGCTACCCCTTGAAGCAACGACAAAGAATTTTCTACCAACTGAATTTGGGTCTCTATCTCTATCAATGATGCCTCTGCATTATGCACCAATGCTTCGCTCTGCTGTACCGCCACTTCGGTAAGGCTTCCCGCCTCTTTTAGGGCTTTGGTTACTTCCAGATTTTTCTTTCTCAAAGCAATGGTTTCACTGATGGTTCGTTTCTGCTCATCAAATGCTAAAAGCTGATAATAAGCCGATGCCACCGATGCTACAAGGCTAGATTTCACGGCTCTGTGCCCTGCTACTGATGAAAGATAACTCGCCAACTGGGATTTTTCTTGAGATTTGAGTTTGCCCCAAATATCCGCTTCCCAAGAGACACTAGTGGTTATATCAAACTGATTGATATAGGTTCTTCTACCGATGATTTGCCCAAACTGAGTATTAAGCGATGAAGTGGTAAAAGTATAACCTGGGCTGATGCTCAATGTAGGGAAATACGCATTTTTAGACTGCTTCAAATAGGCTTCTGCCGAGATGATACTTTGCAGGGCAATCCTTACATCAAGGTTGTTGTCTAGTGCTTTCTGAATGTGTTTTTGCAAAATAGGGTCGGTGAAAATATCTTTCCAGAGTACCTCCCCTGTGCTGGTGCTATCGGCTGGGAG
>JAUNHO010000050.1 GCA_030523905.1 Bergeyella zoohelcum | reverse complement strand
AAACTTCTAAAAACTAAAATTCAGTAGCCCTAAAACTTATCGTCCGTTGATGCCAAACTGCGAAGTAGAACGCGTGTAAACAAACTGGTTATTATTAGAGTTTTCTACCACATTCTGGCTCGGATAGACATCAAAAATATTGTTCGCTCCCACAGTAAGACTCACTTGCGGAGAGAATTTGTAGCCTACGGACAAGTCGGTAATCACCCTATCGGTCATTATTTGATGAGCATACGGATTAGACACGCCATTCACCAAAGTTCCATCAGCCCCTGTTACCTTTCCGAAATAGCTATTTCGTACATAAAGATTAAGGTTTTTCCAAGAAATATCGTGAGACAAACTCGCTTTCAGTCTTGGCACAGCCTCCTCTAAATACACACGGATACGCTCGGTGAAATACTGCCCTTCTAGCCCTGCATCTCTGAGAACATCAGAAGAATGAATATCTCCTACTTGCTTGGTTTTATTAAGGTTAATAGCAAAATTATTATCTATCTTCAACGCCGAGCCACCTCTGTAAGTATGAGAAACCACCACATCTAGACCTTTGGTTTCGGTATCAATAGCATTGGCAAAAAACTGAGCGGCAGTAACCCCTGCGTTATCAAAAATCGTTTGCAGAGCACCAGCGGTAGAAGGTCTTCGGAATTGGTCGGTTAGGATAATTCTATCGTCAATTCTTGTGAAATACGCATCACCTGTGATGGTAAGATTTGCACTTGGGATTTTATAGGTAAAACCAGCACTCAAAGACTTTGAAGTCTCTTGTTTTAGCTTTGGAATACCGAGTAGTTCTGCAATTTCGGAATGATTACTAAAAGTCCCCGTTTCGTACAACTGCTGATTGAGATAGGTAGTCCCCGTAGTGCTATAATAAATCTGGTGAATAGACGGAGCCCTGAAACCCGTAGAACCCGCCGCACGGAGATTAAAATTATCTGCCAATTTTAATCTTGTAGCCAGTTTATAGTTGAAAGTAGAACCAAAATCCGAATAATTTTCATAGCGAATAGCCCCATTGAGAAGCCAGTTTTTGGTAACATTCAGTTCCAAATCGGCATAACCTGCATAGGAGTATCGGCTTTCATTCACGGCATTCTCTGCACGGAAACCAGCAAACACCTGCGAACCACCAGGGCGTACTGCACCGAAGAAATCAGTAGGATTAACGGAAGTCTGCGTTGCTATATTTCCATTAACATCATACGCCAAATAAGACTCTGGTTGCCCAGCCGTCATTTTGAAATTTTCGGTTCTTTGCTCTGCCCCAAAAGCCACATTCAGCCCAGATAATACATCAAAACCTTTGCTAACATCAAGGTTGATGGTGTTTTGTAAAAATCTTAATCCACCTGCGTTAAACTTCGATGGAGAGCTGAAGCCTAAACTCGTGTTCCCAGTATTAGTAATGGTATAATCAAATGAATTTTGCCCAAAAGTATTACTAAAATCTAGTTTCCAATCTCCCAAACGCCCTTTCAAACCAGTTGCAAAAGAGATGTCTTCTATCCCCGTTTCTATCTTTGGTAAAAACCCATTAGGGTAAAGCCCTGTGAAGGTTCTCACTTGGTTCGGTCTTCTGTAAAATCCTGCCGAGCTTCCTTGTCTATAACCATATCCACCGAAAGAATAGACTTTCCAGTCTTCATTGATTGGCACTTCTATATTCGCAAATAACTGATGATTGCTCAATTTGGATTGCCCCACTTGCATATTAAAATCCTTTCTCGTAAGCCCTCTGTATGCCAGTTCTTGGTCGGTTACATCAGCCCTTAACAAAGATTGAAGCGTACTGATAGAAGTCGCCGAAGCAATCTGCTGTTGTAAATCTGCCGAGAAATAAGACACCTGCGGAGCATACTGCTGAATGTAGCCTATCAACTGCGAAGGATTGGAGAGATTATTAATATTATTAAATAGTGAAGATAAATTCACACCGCCCTCCAAGGCTCTTTGCTCAATGGCATTATAGGCATTGAAAATCGCTGCACTTTCTGTACCCGCCCTAAAAGTAGGCTCACGAAACTGCGAAGACCAAGTGAGATTGTAGAAGCCACCTTTTCTACCGATTTTCCCTCCGTAGTTCAGATCTACTTGTATGGTTTGCCCATCAAAATTTCCTGTATGGTCATTCGCTGCGGAAGTTAGGTTTCCACCATAGCTAATCTGCCCTGCGAGTTTCCCAGTATCTCTTTTTAGGGAAAGATTCATCACCCCAGCAATGGCATCAGAACCATACTGAGCTGCCGCACCATCTCGCAAAACCTCTATTCTATTCACCGCAAAAGCAGGAATGGCGTTTAGGTCTGTTCCCACCGTTCCACGCCCTGGCGTTCCATTCACATTCACCAAAGCCGAAGTGTGTCTCCTTTTACCATTGACTAAAACCAAAACTTGGTCTGGACCTAAACCTCTCAATTGTGCAGGGTCTAGGTGGTCTGTACCATCAGCATTGGTCTGTATGGTGGAAGTAAAAGATGGAGCGATGATATTCAGCATTTGGTTGATATTCGTCTGCGGAAGGCTCACCCCCATTTGGCTTACATTGAAAACATCTACTGGCACTGGGCTATCTACCTTGGAACGCCCTGCCGAGCGGCTTCCCAAAAGCACCACCTCTTCCACATTTTTCTCTTTGAGAGAATCTGATTTTTGTGCCGAGACCTCTGCCGAAAAAAACAGCACCCCAGCCGTCAATAAAACTGAACTTTTTCTAAAATTAATCATATCTATTATTATATTTTCTTATTTTTTGCGGGTGCAAAGATATAAAAAATTATTCTCCTACCAAATTAGTAGGGTAATATTTTGAAATTTATCTTTTATAAAAAATTCAGTTTTAATATTGGCAATTTTGAAAAATAAAATTATTTTTGCGAAACCTTATTAAACAGATTTATGGCTTTATTTTTATTAACTTTTGCATCATTATTTTCAGTACTGAACCCCATTGGGAATCTCCCTGTTTTCCTAGGACTTACACAGCACGATTCCAAAGAATCTAAAAACAAAACGGCACTTTGGTCGGCCATTAATGTTTTTATTATCCTTACCGTTTCATTTTTTATAGGCGAGTATATTCTTGATTTTATGGGAATTACGATTGATGTCCTTAGAATCGCGGGTGGATTTCTCATCTGTATGGCTGGTTTTAGCCTACTTTCTGGCGAGATGAATAAAGAGAAAAAAGATGATGAACTAGCCGAAAATGATAAGTCTAACATCGCGATGACACCACTGGCAATCCCACTAATGGCAGGGCCTGGCTCTATGTCTCTACTGATTTCTATGTATGATGAATACCCAAATTTTGTGGATAAAGGCATCATCATTACGGCGGTTTTGGGCGTAGCGATTAGTATTTTTCTTATCTTCCGAAGTGGCAACTACATCACCAAATTTTTGGGAAAATCTGGTATGCTTACGCTTTCTAAAATCATTGGTTTTTTAGTTTTAGCAATTGGTATTCAGTATGTTGTCAATTCTCTCTTAATTATTTTCAAAATATAAAAAAATATTTTTTTCATATAAAAAAAGCAACCCAAGAAACTGGATTGCTTTTTCTTTTTTTAGTCTTCTACTTTCATTCCATTTACAAAAGTTTCGTAGAAAATTTCCACATTTGGGTTAAGCGTTTTAGACACCGAACAATATTTTTCAAATGATAATTGGGTAGCTCTATACGCTTTTTTAGCCTCTACCTCTCCATCTATAAAAAACTTGACAACCAGTGTTTTGAATGGCTTTGCATCTTCTACTTGTACGCGTTCGCCCTCTACTTCTGCACGGAAATTGGTAATCGTTTGGCGTTGCTTTTTCAGTATTGCCACCACATCTATACCGCTACACCCTGCTACCGCCATCATAAGGCTTTCCATCGGGGAGACCCCTTTGGCATTGGGCTGTGTGATATTATCTAGCAAAACAGAATGCCCAGCACTATTGGTGCATTCAAAAAGGAAATCATCATTGATTCTGTTGAGTGTTATTTTCATTTTATATCTTTTTTAAGATGAACAAAATTAGTAATAATAAATGGATAAACAAGGGGGAATTTTCTACTCTGCCAAATTCGGCATTAGCCATTTTCTGGCGTATTCCAAATCCACGCCCTTGCGGTCGGCATAGTCTTTCAGCTGGTCTTCGGAGATTTTTCCTAAACCAAAATATTTGGATTTCGGATTGGCAAAATAATAACCCGAAACCGCCGCCGTAGGAAACATCGCCAAACTTTCGGTAAGGATTACACCTATGTTTTCCTCTACTTTTAGTAATTGCCAAATGGTCTCTTTCTCCAAATGGTCTGGACAAGCAGGATAGCCAGGAGCAGGGCGGATTCCCTCGTATTTTTCGGCGATAAGTTCCTCATTCACAAGGTTTTCATCAGCGGCATAGCCCCAATATTCAGTTCTTACTTTATGGTGTAAATATTCCGCAAACGCCTCCGCAAATCGGTCGGAAAGGGCTTTTACCATTATCGCATTATAATCGTCGTTTTGGGCTTCATATTCTTTCGCTTTTTCTTCCGTTCCGAAGCCTGTGGTTACGCAGAAAGCCCCCATATAATCGGTTTTTCCTGTGGTTTTCGGAGCAATGAAATCCGATAGAGCTAGGTATTCTTTTCCAGCTGATTTTTTCAATTGTTGGCGAAGCGTTCGGAATTTTGCCAATTCGTTTCCATTTTCGTCCATTACCGAAATATCATCTCGTTCATCGCTATTGGCTGGGAAAAGTCCGAAAATTCCTTTTGCCGTGAGCCATTTTTCGTCAAGGATTTTTTGGAGCATTTCTTGGGCATCTCGGTAGAGGTTTTTCGCTTCTTCGCCTACGATTTCATCTTCTAAAATCTTTGGATACTTCCCTGCCAAATCCCACGACCAAAAGAAAGGCGTCCAGTCTATAAACGGCACAAGTTCCCTCAAATCAAGGTCTTCAATGATGGTAACGCCCAATTTTTTAGGCTTAAAAATCTCGTAATTGTCCCAATCTATCTTGAAATTTTGTTCCCTTGCCTCTTGGATAGACACATATTCTTTATCTACTTTTCTGCCTAAAAATTTCTCCCTAAATTCATCATAATCTCTTTTGATTTCGGCACAATATTCCGCTGATTTTTCTTTATTCAAGAGTGAACTGACCACATTCACCGAACGCGAAGCATCATTCACATGGATAACGGAATGCTTGTATTTCGGAGCGATTTTCACAGCGGTATGGGCTTTGGAAGTAGTGGCACCGCCTATCATCAAAGGGAAATCTAGCCCCAATCTATCCAGCTCACTTGCCACATAGACCATTTCATCAAGGCTCGGAGTGATGAGACCGCTCAGCCCAATGACATCTACTTTCTCATCTATCGCCGTTTGAATGATTTTTTCGGCAGGAACCATCACGCCTAAATCTACTATTTCATAATTGTTGCACCCCAAAACCACGCCCACAATATTTTTACCAATATCGTGAACATCGCCCTTTACGGTTGCCATTAATATCTTGCCATTACTCGGACGAGTGGCATCTTTTTCCGCTTCAATGAATGGTTGGAGGTGGGCCACTGCTTTTTTCATTACCCTTGCGGATTTCACTACTTGGGGAAGGAACATTTTTCCGCTTCCGAAAAGGTCTCCCACTACGCTCATTCCCGTCATTAGGTTGCCTTCTATCACATCTAATGGGCGTTTTGCTACCAGACGAGCCTCCTCCATATCTTCTTCCACAAAGCGGTCTATCCCCTTTACCAAAGCGTAGGTAATTCGCTCTTGTAGAGGTTGCTCACGCCAACTTAAATCCTCTACTTTTTCTTTTTTTACGGATTTGTATTTTTCGGAATAGTCAAGAAGTCGTTCCGTGGCATCGTCTCGGCGGTCAAGCATTACATCTTCCACCAATTCTAGTAATTCCTTCGGAATTTCGTCATAAACCTCTAGCATTGTAGGATTTACAATCCCCATATTCATACCTGCTTTGATGGCATAATACAGGAAAACCGAGTGCATAGCCTCCCGCACCGTATCATTTCCACGGAAAGAAAAAGAGACATTGGAAACCCCGCCACTCACGGAGGCATAAGGCAAATTCGTACGCACCCAACGCGTGGCTTCAATGAAATCAATGGCGTTTTTTCGGTGTTCGTCCATACCCGTAGCCACTGGGAAAATATTCAAATCAAAGATAATATCCTGCGGTGGAAAGCCCACTTCATCTACCAAAATGCGGTAAGACCTTTCGGCGATTTCTACCCTTCTATCATAAGTATCTGCCTGACCGACCTCATCAAAGGCCATCACAATCATTGCTGCTCCGTAGCGTTTTATCTTTTTGGCTTGGCTGATGAACTCTGCCTCACCGCCTTTCAAACTGATGGAATTGACCACACATTTCCCCTGAACGACCTGCAAACCAGCCTCCAAAATTTCCCACTTGGAGGAATCTACCATTATGGGAATCCGCGAAATATCTGGCTCGGACACGACTAAATTAAGGAACTTCACCATTGCTTCCTTGCCATCGATGAGACCATCGTCCATATTGACATCAAGAATCTGAGCACCGCCCTCCACCTGATGCCTTGCAATCTCCAAGGCTTCGGCATATTTCTCTTCCTTGATGAGCCTCAGGAATTTCTTTGACCCTGCCACATTGGTTCGCTCTCCTACATTAATGAAATTGGAGTTTTCATCTGAAATCAATGGTTCAAGACCTGATAATTTCAGCCTGATGGGTTGTAATGAAGTTTTATTTTCCTTAATATTATCTTTCATTCTGTGTTTTGTACTTATTTTTGAATTTTTATCATCAAATTTTATTTCTGCTGATTAAATTCGCATATCTGCTATTTATTTTTTGCATCGGCTACATCAAACTGAGTATCCGCTGGGTCAA